>CAYNOM010000651.1:0-4086 GCA_964398415.1 uncultured Polyangiales bacterium
CTCGACCAACTCGGGGTCGAGTTCGCCGACATCGGCTTGCCGGGCTCTGGCCAGCGTCAGTTCGACGACGTGCTGACCCTGGCGAAGGAAGTCGCGAGCAACGGGCTCAAGATTCGGATCGGCTGCGCTGGACGCACGGTGGCGGCCGACATCTATCCGATGGTCGAGATCTCGCAACGCGCCGGCATCCCGGTCGAGGTGCTCACGTTCATCGGCTCGTCTCCGATTCGCCAGCTCGCCGAAGACTGGTCGGTGGAAACCATCCGCAAGCGCTCGACCGAAGCCATCGACGTCGGCGTCCAAAACGGCCTGCCCGTCACCTACGTCACCGAGGACACCACCCGCAGCAAACCCAAGGTCCTGGCGGAGCTGTTCAGCGCGGCCATCGCCCATGGCGCCACCCGCTTGTGCCTCTGCGACACCGTCGGTCACGCCACGCCCGATGGCGTGCGCAACCTGATCCGCTTCACGCGACACGTGATCCAGAGCGCGGGCGCAGAGGTCGGCATCGACTGGCACGGTCACAACGATCGCGGGCTCGCGATGGAGAACGCGATGTGGGCCTTCGAGCATGGCGCCGATCGCGTGCACGGCACGATCCTCGGCATCGGCGAGCGCGTGGGCAATGCGCCACTCGAGCTCATCCTGATGAACCTCAAGCTGCTCGATCACCTCGGCGATCGCGACCTGTCGAAGTTGCTGCTCACATGCCAGGTGGTGTCACGCGCCACGCGCTTTCCGATTCCGATCAACTATCCGCTCGTCGGCGAGGATGCCTTCAAGACGGGCACGGGCGTACACGCGGCGGCGATCCTCAAGGCCAAGCAGAAGGGCGACGACTGGCTCGCCGATCGGGTGTACTCGGGCGTACCTGCGGGCATGTTTGGACGTCATCAAGAAGTCGAGGTCGGCCCCATGTCGGGCTTGAGCAACGTGACCTTCTGGCTCACGGAGCACGGCTACGAACCAGAGAAATCGCTGTGCGAAGCGATCCTCAAGGCGGCCAAGCAATGCGATCACCTGCTCAAGCGCGAAGACATCGAGGCCGTGGTGGCACGCCATCGCCGCGCCAACGCACGCGAAACCGGCATGGCCTGAGCCCACGCACTCGAGCGCGCCCTCAAGGTGAAAGGCGCGGAGCGCCGAACAGCCCTGCGTCGAAGCCAAACCACAGGGCAGCGGCGAGCACGAGGATGAGGGAGAGCGTGATCACCCACGTGACTTCGGCGCTCTGGCCGCGCGCCTCGGAGAAGCGGTCGCGATAGAAGCGCCCGCCGCTGCGCTCGCGCAGCCGCTGCTGTACGCCGGACAAGATGTCGACCGAAGAGGTCTCCTCGCGAGCGCTGCCGAGCGAGCGCGTCGCTTGGACCACGCGCTGCAGCTCTGCGTACTCGGCCGCAAGCGTGGCGTCGTGTGCGAGCGCAGCGTCGAAGAGCTGCCGTTCGCTCTCCGAAAGCTCGCCATCGAGCGCGGCGTCGAAGCGCGCACGCGCCTGTTCGGAGGTCATCACCTGCGTCCCCGTTCACTGCGCTCGAGGTACTCGCGCAAGCTCGAACGCGCCCGGTGCAGGCGGCTCTTCACGGTGCCCTCGGGCAGCCCTGTGATCTGCATGATCTCTTCGTAGCTCAGGTGCTCCACCTCGCGCAGCACGATGAGCTCACGCTGCTCGTCGTCGAGCTGCAGTAGACCCTGCTGCAGGAGGTGCTCGGTTTGATGTGCTTCGAGCAGCCGGTCGGGCGTGTCCGGTCGGCCCTTGGCGTTCGCAGCACGCGCCTCCGTGGCGTCGTCGTCGAGCCCCTCGGTGAGCTGGCGCCGGCGCCGCACCAGGTACTTGATGCGGTTTCGGCAATGATTGGCCGCCACGCGATACACCCACGTCGACAGCTGCGAATCCCCGCGAAAGCCCTCGATCGCCTTGAAGATGCTGATGAACACCTCCTGGGCCAGGTCCTCCGCCTCGGCCCGATCCCCGAGCATGCGCAGCAGCAGGCGAAATACACGTTCTTGATACCGCAGCACGAGCTGATTGAAGGCTGCTTCGTCGCGCAGCTTCAGGCGCGCAATCAGCTCCCGTTCCTCGGCATCGACCATGACCCTCCCAGGCGAGCTCGCCCGCGCACGACGATACCCGAGCAGATTCTCACCCGTCCACGAAAGGCCCGCGCGTGCAGTCGACACGTGTTGGCTGACAACGCGCCGTGGGGAAAGTTCTCTTCACTGCACGAAGTACTGCAGGGCGGCCATCACGTGGCTCTCCTTGCCGCCCGACACCACCTGGCGCAGGCCCACCTGCAGACCAAAGCGCGTATCGACGAAGCCCACTCCCCCCGTGATGGCGTGTTGCTTTCGACCCTGGTCGAACTGATAGCCGCCGCGCAAAGGCACGACGCCGGAGGCGAGAAACTCGAGGCCGCCACCGAGCACCAGCTTCGTCCCGTCGAAGCTGTCATGGGTGTTGAGGTCGGCGAGCACATCACCACCGAGCATGAGCTGGTCGGCGACACGCAGGCCGACCGAGCCACCGACCATGAGCGGGGCCAGGGGTGATTCGGTGTCGATCAGGTTGTACCCGAGGGCGGAGATCGAAAGACCTTCGATCGGACGCAAGGTCAGCGCCGCATCGAGCGTAAACGCCTTGAGCCTGAAGGTCTGGTCGGGTGCACCGGTTTGGCCCGCCACCTGGGGCTCGCCCATGCGCTGCCCTTCAGGCACCGCCGAGTCATCGCTGAGCGTTAAGTTCGCGTAGCGCCCCGACACCCCGAGAGACAGCATGTCACCGAGCGGAAAAGCGAGACTGAGCCGACCCTCCCAACCCGAGTTCTCTCCGGCGTCACCCTCGCCAAACAGCATCCGCGCGCTCACACCTGCCGCGAGCTTGCTGGTCATCGAGTCGACCACCGCGCCACCCCACGCCAGGCGCTTGAGCCCAGGCACGTAGGTCATGAAGGTCTCCAAGTGATAGAGCCCCCCCAGAATCAGGTTGGCCGCGTTGTCGGCGTGGGCGTGGGTCGAAGCCGACGTGGCCCGCGCTCCGGAACCGAGGGCGATGCCGCGAACGGATTCGATGCGCGCCTCGGGCACCACCCGGTCGTCGGCACGTGCGCCGGACGCCGCGAGCCAAAGCAGGCCCACAGAGAGACCGAAGCGCCATCGCCCGAAACCTGCCGCTCTCTTCATGCCGTAAGCCCGCCTCGCATGGCGCGTGCGACGACCCGAGGCTTCAGGGCGCACGACGTCCTGTGTCGTGCTCGTGCTCTAGCAGTCCCGGGCACCCCAGCAAAAATTGTGGCAAGCGCACGCAGCGTGTCGATCGTTCGGCACGTTTCCTGCGCGATCCCTCGCGGGCCTTGGGGCGGGTGTCCGGCATGGGAAAAAGTGATTCCGAAAGATTCGCGATCTTCGCGAGTTACGAAATTCGACCGGCGCCTGTGTAGACGTCCCCAGGTCTGTTTGCTAGCGTCGCGGTCCGTTCGTTGGGGGAGGGGAAGACAAATCCCCTATTGGGTGCGGTTGGCAGCCCCTTCAAGTCACCGACCCAGCTTTTCAGTTTTGCGCACGCAGTACGAGTGACCAGGGCTGTGGATAGCCTGTGGATCGCCCGGGTATCTCTGCCGTTCTAAAGGAGAATCTGGCATGCATCACCTGTGGGAACGTGCCCTGCAGGAGCTCAAGGGTAAGCTCTCTCAAGACAACTTCGAGACCTGGCTTGCCCCCCTGACGCTGGAAGCCGCCCCCCTGACGGTGGCGGCCCAAGGGGGCTCCCATGGGAGCCCGACCCTCGTCGTCCGGGTGCCCAACAAGGTCTACGCGGAGTGGATCCAGACCCATTACATGACTCATCTGCTCGAGGCCCTGCGACATCACGGTGCCCCCGAGAGCGTGCGGGTAGAGTTTGCGGTTGCCGAAGTCGCACAGAACCGCGTGGCCGTGCGGGCGAGTGAGCCCGCGCCTGCCCCGCGGCCTCTCGCACCCCCGCCGGCTGCCCCGCCCCACTCGCCCATGGCAGGGAGTATTTCGTCGTCCGTCAGCGCAAGCTCCGGACCGAGCCCCATGACCAACACCGGACTGAACCCCCGTTACACGTTC
>CAYNOM010000652.1:0-4075 GCA_964398415.1 uncultured Polyangiales bacterium
GCGGCGTCGCCACGCGACACGGCCTCAATCCGCGCTGGATCGTGCACAAGTATCGGGATCACTTCGGTGAGGACCCGCCCGCCGACTTTGCGCTGCCGGCGTGGCGACCGAAGACCGAGGACCAGAAGCACAAGTACTTCCAGACCTTACTCGCCAGCGAGTCGAGCACGCGGTGGGCGCGCGTTCGATATCGCGCTGAGCTCGGGGAGCGGGCGCCATCCACCCGAGTTGGACAGCCGGAGAATCTGTGATGGAATTGCATCCTCCCCAGTCCGACGGTTGCCGCCGCGCGAGCGCGCGGGACCCGCGCCACCCAGCCTAACCCCATCCACTGGACGGCCCTTTCGCGAGCACGCGCCTTGTAGGCGCGCTGCGATGGGCCCCTCGTTCCCTGGAGCTCGCCCAAAGTGTTCGTTGGCGTCATGCCTACGCTCGAGTTTCGTGGCTGGGATGGTCCCCAGCACGATGCACGCGCACGCATGAAGGTGATGCCGCTCCAGGAGGCGCTCGACACCGAGTTCAAGACCGACGCCATGATGACGATGTACGCGCCGCTCGACGGCTCGCCCATCCATCGGGTCAACAACAAAGGCGTGGGCTCCTACCCCAAGCAGCTCTTCGTCAGCGTGTTCTTCGCTGACTACGACAACACTCCGCACGACAGCTGGACCGACTTGAAGCTCGACCCACGCGCGAGCATGGCGGAGTGGAAGAAGATTCCCATGCTCAGCACCGCGGGGTTTCACACTACGCTGCGCGGCGCGCGCATCATCCAGCCCCTTGCCACGCCGCTGCCACTCGCTGAGGCCAACGACTACTTCCAGCTCTGGCTCGCGCAGTTGAAGGCCACGGGCCTGACGCTCGACAAGAGCTGCGATCGCTCCGGACGGGTGTGGCGCGCGGCGCGGGTTATCCGCCGCAACCCGAAGACCGGGGAGCTCGTGCGGTACGAGCCCATCTTCGACCTCTCCGACATGCGGCCCGTCGTGCCGGAGCCGCCCGCGCCGAAGACCGCTCCCTCCGCAACGAGCAAGCGCACGCGGAGCGCACAGGCCCCTCGTCCCGTCCGCCTTGACCCCATCTCCGATCCCGGTGAACCGTGGGCCCGGCGCGCCGTCGTCATCGGTCACGCCGTCAAGCAGGTCAGCTCTGAGTGGCACTCGCTGTTTCTGACCCTCGCTGGAGCCCTGCTCGACAAGGGCGCGCCGCCGAGTCGCCTTGTCGCCATCTGCGAAGCCATCTCGCGCGAGACCGGCGTCGACACGCGCGTCGAAGACCGCCGCGCGTCCGCGGAGACCACGCTCGAGCGGCACTACGCTGGGCTCTCGACCGTCGGCTTCACGAAGCTCGCCGCCGAGTACCACGCGGTGGCTATCGCCCTCGACGCGAGCCTTGCGATCAACACCGAGGACGACCTCCACCGCTGGCGACTGTCCATCGCCGCCCCCGAGCTCCCGAGCGCGGATGAGGTCGCGGCGCAGATCGCCGATATCCTCGAAAACCTCGACTCGCGCCTGACACTCATCGCCGCGCCTCCAGGAGTCGCCAAGACCCGCGCTGCCATCGAGCTCGCCATCAAGCGCGCGTCGACACCCTACAAGTCACTCGACGCCAAAGGCACGCGCGCGCCTCCGCACTCGAAGACCACCATCTTCGTGGACAAGCACGAGATCGGGCGCGAGCTTCAAGCGTACGCCCAGGCGCAGGGCGCTACGGTGCGACGCCTCTTCGGCCCGCTCTCGCTCCGAAACGAAGACGGAACCCCTGTATGCCACTACCACGAGGTGGCGCAGCACCTGGTGGCGGGGGGACAGTCCATTCAGCACGTGCTCTGCGAGGGCAAGTCTCTGGGCCGCTGCGAGCACTACGACACCTGCCCTGCACGAGAAGGAGCCGAGGGACCGAGCGATGCACGTATCCTGATTGCTCCCCATCAGCTCATGAAGAAGGTCGGCCCCTCAGACCTGAGCCTCATCGACGAGAACGCTGCTGCGCTGATCACCGAGACCTTCACGCTGGAGGACTTCGAGCTCACGCGCGCGGGCTTGAGTGACTTCGTGTGGCGGTTTGCCGCCGGCATGCGCCCTGCGCTCGACGTGTTCGAGGGGTGGCTTCGTGACGAGAAGGACCCGGCAGCGCTCCGCAGCGTGCAGGACGTCGTCGCGTCTCACGGTGGGCACGTCTCCGCCGAAGACCTGCGCTACGCGCGCCTGCAGACGGGCCTCGACAGCGATGACATCATCGGATTCGCGAAGGCCGTCGCGGTCGATCCCGAAGGTCGCTCCTGTGAGGTGCCGCCGCTTGACCATAAGGTCGCGGCCCTCGGACTCCGACGGAACCTCCAAGCGTCGCGGCGCATTGGCCAAGCGTCGCGGCTCCTGAAGACGCTGCTGCACGTGCTGACCACCGAGTCCAAGGTCGTCGTCAAGGTGAGCGAAGCGGAGCATCGCTGCGCGAGCTTCACGTTCGAGAACCAGCCCCTGAAGCGTGTGCTGCGCGAGTCGAACGCCGTGGCCGTCCTGGACGCGAACGCCGCGTCCTACCTGCCCATGTACGAAACCTTGGTGGGCTACGCGCCCGTCCTACACGCGCTCGACGCGCGCGACGCCGCCAAGGTCGAGCGCACCCACCTGCGAATGATGTCGGCCAAGCGGACCGACTGGTTCGAGGATGAGCAGCTCCTGGTCAACGACCCGCTCGTGCGCGCAGTGAGCGACGCCATGCACTGGGCGGGCGAAGATCCGAGCACGCGCTCACTCGCCATCATCACGATGAAAGCGGTCGAGGTGGCGCTGCGCGCCGCCCGGGCCCCGAAGGACCGAGGAGTCGAGAAGGAATGGGCGGCGCTCAAGCAGGCGCCGGAGGCCCTGGCCGTCGCTCGCGAGCGGCTCGGTCACATTATGCAGGCCTGGCAGGGCGACATCCTGTTCGCGCACTTCGGTGCCGTCCGTGGCCGCAATGACCTGCAGCATGTGGACGCCCTGATCACCCTTGGCGATCCGCGCCCCAACGTCGGCGACATCGCGATCGAAGCCGCCTTCGCCCGCTACGACAAGGCGCCGAAGGCGCTCGCCAACGAACGGTGCGCTGGGGAGCTGGAGCAGGCCCAAGGACGTCTCCGAACGGTCCGGAGGACCGAACCTAGCCGCGTGCTTCACGTGGGCGCTGTGCGCCCTGCAGGCACAGCGTGGCAGCACGGTGTGCTCGAGCGCGAGGCGCGGCATGGTCCTGTGCCCCGTCCGCCCAAGGCGGGCGCCATGGACAAGTTCGAGCTCATCGAGGTCGTCCACGAGCTCGGCAGCGCAGCGAAAGCCGCGAGGGCTGCGGGCTGCTCGGCGGCGCACATCTCCCAGTCGATGAAGAAGGCTACTTCCATCAGCCCCGAGCTCGCGAGCAAGCTCAGGAACGCGTGTGCCAGTCTTCGGTCCACCAGGCCCGCTGAAGCGGCAGCCCCGCGCGCGTCAGCGTAGTCTACGCTGGGGCGAAGCTCACCCCTGCAACCGAGTGCGCGCGGTCGCGCGTGCCGGCCGGATGGCGTTCATCGTTGCGAAGGAGCGCCTACTCTTCGACCCGCTCTTTAGCTTGCTTTGATCAGGCAGCCGCCGACCTTAGCCAACTCTGGATGTTAACTGAGTTCCTTAATAAGAATTACTCTCCTTAAGGAACTCAGTTAACTTTGGCACGATTCTTTCGCCGCTCCCCATGCCAGGCGGCACGCCACGCGAGTCGGCGAGTCGAGCTTCGGGGGCGATCAAGCCTTGGCTCCACGAAAGGCGCCTCAGGGCGCCATAGACGGCATCTCTGCCCCTGGGCGACTCACTAATCGACCAAGCGGCCCTCGGGCCTCCATGGGGCCATGCCGCTCGCGCAATGAGCATCCACGAAGGCGCGCCGCGCGCGCACAGGAGTGGTGCTGAGCCACAAGACCGTCTTCCGGGCCGCGCGCTGACGCGCGTGGATCAGGTCCGACCCACCGCCTGATCAGAATCGGTCGATATGGCGCTTATCTCCTCGCGCGGGAGTCGATTTCCTGTCCGCGAAATCGACCCCCACGCCTTTACTCCCTTGAGGCCAA
>CAYNOM010000653.1:0-4075 GCA_964398415.1 uncultured Polyangiales bacterium
CGCCATCGCCTCGCGCTTTCGCGCCGGCGTGTACCTGAGCGCCTGCGACTACGGCAAGCTGTGCAAACAGCCCGAGAACCCCGACTGGGAAGCCCCCGCCATCATCGACCTCGAACAGGCGATCACAGCCACCGGCATCTTCGGCGCCATCTACGAGTGGGACATCTTCCGCTTCGGAGCCTCGGTGATGTTGCCCTACACCATCCAAGGCGAGGCCAACCTCGACGTGCAGCTGCCAAACGCGCCCCTGTTCGGACCGAGCGACTGCGGTGACCTGAAGAGCCGGGAAGAGCGCAGCGACTGCGCCAAGGTGCGCGGCAACAAGGCGGACGTGGGCCTCGACTTTCCGCTCGTGATGCGCCTCGGCGCGGAGGTGCGTCCCCTCGACACACTGCGCCTCGAGGTCGGCGTCGTCATCGAACGTTGGAGCGCCCAGAAAGAGCTGCGCATCGATCCCAAGAACATCGCCATCATCGACGCCTTGGCGATCAACCGCTCCCAAGTGGGCCCCATCGCCGTGAAGCGCGACATGGAGGACGTCTTCAGCCTGCGCCTCGGCGGCGAGTACGCGCCTGTGGCAGACCTCCCGCTCGTGACGCGCCTCGGCTTCATCTTCGAGAACAGCGCGTTCGCAGACCGCACGCTCACGCCCTTGACGCTCGACTCCCAGAAGCTGCTCGTGGGCGTGGGAGCGAGCTACGCCGTCACCGAGGGCATGTGGGTCGACGTGCTCTACGCCCACATGTTCATGAAGAACCTGCAGGTGCGCGACAGCGTGGTGTACCCGCAAAATCCGCTGCGTCCGCCCCCTGGGCCCGCCCCCGCCGGCGATCCCCAGCCAAACCTCGGACAGCCTGAGCCCATCGGCAACGGTAACTATGCGATGGAGGCCGACCTGATCGGCCTGGGCTTGCGCTGGAACATCTGACAACGCCTACGCGACGAACGCGGCGCTGAGGTGTGTTCCGGCAGCTCTTTCAGAGCTTCATCCGCATCTTCATTTGCGCGCGCGGCGCCATGCCCGCATCGGCCAGCGCCTGCATGGCGAGCTTCTGTAACTCGGGCTTCACGTTCTTCTGGATGAAGGGCGCGACCATGTTGGGGTCGATGGCGATGAGCTGGTCGAGTGCCTTCTTGGCCAGCCCGCGGTTCTTCGTCACCGCGTAGGTGTACACCTGCGCGCGGTACAAGAGGGGCCCCACATCCGCGCTCCAGGCCGCGTCGTCGGCGCGATAGGTGTCGAGCAGGGCCTTGGCATCCTTCTCGTTGCCGGTGCGCGCAAAGCACTCCGCGATCACCGCCGCGTACTTGGCCTTGGCGCGTGGCTCGGGCTGACGCTCGAGCTTCATCTCGTCCACCAAGGGACGGGCATCCTTGGGCCGATTCATGAACAGGTACATCATCGCGCGCTGCGAGCGCACCTCGTCTTGAACGACCGCGGGCGCCTTCGCGATGTCGATGCTCTCGAGCACCTCGAGCGCCTTGTGCGGGTCGTCCTGGGCCAGAAGCTGGGCATGCGCGAGGGCCTTGAGTGCGTCTTTGCTGCCTTCGGCCGCGAGCTTCTCGAGCGCCGCCTTGCGCCCCTCCTCGCCACTCGCCGACTTCATGATGTCGAGGATCTCGCGCTGCTTGGACGTGATGCGCAGGAGGTAGAGCCCGAAGCCGAGGGCTGCGAGCGTCAAGGCGCCCATGCCGCCCACGCCCCAGTAGCCGATGGCCGGCACCATCATCAGCGCCGTGACCCAAAGGATGGCGAAGCCCATGGCGATGGCCCCGACCACCTTCCACTTGATGCCTGGCGCCGCAACCTGGGAGGCAGCGTCGGCGATGTCTAGTTTCTTCGGGGGATTGATCTTCGGCTTGGCCACGGCGCGGGATCTAACCTCGCCCTACCCCTGCCGCAATGCCTTCGAGAGAGCGCGCGACGCGAGGGCCGCCCCTGCGCACGACACGAGCAGCCCGAGCGCGAGCAAAAGGCCCACGCCCGGGGGTTGAGTGCGTCCGATGAGCGAGGCGAGCCCCACGCCCGACGCGTAGAGCACGACCACGTGGCTCACGTAGAGAAACAGCGTTTCGCCGGCCAATCGTGTGAGGAGCGGCGGAAGCCGACGCACGTGACGCAGCCCCACGGCGAGGGCCAGGGACACCGCGAACACGAGCGACAGGCGTAGCCAGAACGACGAGGGGTCGAGACGCGCGGGCACGTCGCGTGGGCCAAGCGCGTACAGCGCCGAGGCGAGGAGCGTGAGCAGGCTCGCAATCGACAGGCCGATGACTTGAGCGCGGGGCGCCGTGCGGATGCCCTCACGCAGCGTGAACAGGCCCACCGAGTAACCTATCAGCATGTACCCGAGCCAGGGGATGAGCGGGAAGATGGATCCGCCTCGCGACGACAGGTACAGCTCGAGCACGCGCGTGGCGCCGCTCGGCTCGATGCGATCGGCCCAGGGCGCCAGGGCGAAGAGGCTCGCGCCCAGGCCGAGCGCAAGCACGCCGCGCATGCGCGTCGCCCCCACCCAGTGCGCGAGCGCCTCGAGCACGAAGAGCCCGACGCCGATGCACTGGAGCACGTCGACCACGAAAAGCTCGCGCAGGGCCTCGTCTCGGGGCTGGCCGAGGAGTAGCCCGAAGGGGGCGTGCATCAGGTAGCCGATGACGATCAGCATCGCGGCCCGCCGCATCCGGTGGGCGCGGCCGCGCAAGAACGCGTCTCGGTCGTGACCCACGGCGGCGAATGCCAGGCCCGACGCGGCGAGAAAGGCGGTCGAGGTCAGCCCGCGCGTGAACGTCCAGGCGTCGAACAGCGCGCCCGTGCGGTAGGCCTCGCCGAGCACAGCGTCGAGGCTATGGCCCTGGATCATCTGCAGGGCCGCGAGCAGCCGCAAGGCGTCGAGAAACGTGAGCCTTCGACTCCCGCTGCGCAAGCTCTCGCCCTGCTCGTCCAGGGCTGTACGCAGCGTTCCCACAGTTCCCACAAGACCCTCAACTTCACATCCGTTTTGCCGACTTGTGTATGCTTGGCACGGGAGCGGCGTTCTGCCGTGCACAAGTAGCCCCTCTCGGGGCGGGGGTAAAGTCCACGAGCCATGGCGACGGACAATCGACTCGGCGAGCTATTGGTACGCGAGAAACTGATCAGCCTGGCGCAGCTTCGCGCGGCCCAGGACGACCAGCGACGCAACAACACCACGCTCGGATACGCGCTCGCGAAGATGGGCATCATCTCGGATCGCGAGGTTACGGACTTCCTCAGTCAGCAGTACCGCGTCGAGACGATCAATCTCGACGAGTTCGAGATCGACGAGGACGTGATCAAGCTGGTGCCGAAGGACGTGTGCTTGCGCCATGGGCTCATCCCCGTGTCGCGCGCCGGCTCGTCGCTGATCGTGGCGATGAGCGACCCGTCGAACCTGCACGCGATCGACGACATCAAGTTCCTCACGGGCTACAACGTCGAGCCCGTCGTCGCGCCCCTCGCGTCGATCGAGGAGACCATCGCCCGCTACTACCAGGTCGCGAAGAAGGAAGAGGACATCAACTTCGACGCGATCATGGAGGGGTTCGATGAGAACCAGATCGACTTCGAAGACATGGGGGACGACGACTCGAACGTCCTCGATCTCGAGCGCGCCTCGGAGGATGCCCCGGTCGTGCGCCTATGCAACGCGGTGCTGCTGAACGCGATCAAGAAGGGCGCTTCCGACATCCACATCGAGCCCTACGAAAAGCAGATGCGCGTGCGCTACCGTATCGATGGCGTGCTGCACGAAGAGATGCATCCGCCCTTGAAGTTGAAGAACGCCATCTCCTCGCGCTTCAAGATCATGAGCTCGCTCGACATCGCCGAGCGCCGCCTACCGCAGGACGGACGCATCAAGCTCAAGCTCGGCAAGGGCAAGGAGATGGACTTCCGCGTTTCGGTGCTGCCCACGTTGTTCGGCGAAAAGATCTGCATGCGCTTGCTCGACAAGAGCAACCTGCAGCTCGACATGCAGAAGCTGGGCTTCGCCCCGAAGCAGGAGAAAGACTTCAAGTGGTCGATCAACCTCCCCTATGGGATGGTGCTCGTCACGGG
>CAYNOM010000654.1:0-4069 GCA_964398415.1 uncultured Polyangiales bacterium
ATCGTAGCGTCGGTCGTGGCCATCGGTTGGTACGACTGCTTCACCTACGATCTCCTGAATCAGCACGTGGCCCAGGTCCTCGGCCCCAGACGGCCCGACGACGTTCTCCAGGCCTTGGGTCGCTTCACCGCCGAGCAGGACTTCGGTGGGATCCACCGCCTCTTCCTGCGCTTGGTGACGCCGAACACCGTGTTCGAGCGGCTGCCTCGGATTTGGGGTCGTTATCAGCAGGGCGGCGAGTGGGTGGTTGAGAAGCGCGGGGAGGCCGAGTGGCTCGGCACGCAGAAGGACTGTGACGTGAGCAGCGAGGCGACCTGCATCCGAGTTCAGGGCTTCGTGCAGCGGGTGGGCGAAATGACGTCCCAGCGCGGCCTGCGCGTGGAGCGGCCCATGTGTCGTCTTCGCGGCGATCCCCATTGCCAGCTATTGGCGCGCTGGCTCGCGTGACGTCGGTCCCTACTCAACTCCGGCACCGACGGAAAGCACGACGCGTAAGGCCCCTGGCCGGGGCATAGCGACAAACGACCTCGTTTGACGCACCGCGCCGTTTGTGCAAACTTCCGCCCCTGCTTTCCATCCCCCCCTGCGGTCGACAGTCTGTCGCTCGAGGAAAGACACTCATGCAGTACTCCAATCTGCCACGGCGTTTTCCGTGGATAGCTCCCATGATGGCCCTCGTCGCGTGCGCCCCCGACGAAGTCAGTGACGACATCTCGCTGCAGAAAAGCCCGCTGGTCGCCCAGTCCTCGTATGTGAGCGACATCGTCCTCGAGGCGCTCGAAGCGTATCCTGAGATGCGAGGGCGGACGTGGGACGTGAGCCATGACAACCGCCTGCTGGACGATTGGCTCATCCAAACCCCAGTGACTCCAATCTGGGGCGAGGGTCCGTCGTCGCTCCTGCTCGCCCAATGCACTCAAAATTGCGACCCGGACTTCGGCCGTCAGCGGTGTGAGACGCAGCGCGACTGCACCGGGGGCGGAGTCTGCAGTGAGCTTCGCGCAACCGTCACCACGGAGGGCGCGACGCCGAGAAAGCTCTGCACCGGCCACTCAGACCCGCTCCTCGATCAGATCTACGACCTGATGGTGCGTGGCGAGCAGATCGTCGACGTGTCGAGTCTTTCGCCACCCGATGGCGCTTTTGAAGCGGCCATTCGTAACGCGCTCACCCTGCTGTCGAAGCGTGCAGAGCCGCCACGCGTGCGCCTCTTGTTCGCCAGCTTTCCGCATCCCATGGCGACCAACACCACGACCGTGGCCAGGTCCCTGACACGCGACATCGATCGACGCAGCAGCATCGAGGTATCCGTAGGTGCATTTCGCTCGAGCGACGCCCCCTTGTCGTGGAACCACTCGAAGATCATCGCCATCGACGGCCGGGAAGCCATCGTGGGCGGCCACAACCTTTGGGACGGCCATTACCTGCAGATCGACCCGGTGCACGACCTGTCCATGCGGGTCCACGGGGGCGCGGCAGCCGATGCGCAGCGCTTCATCAACGAGATGTGGCGCTACACCTGCGGGAAGATGACCTGGAGCACCTGGCTCACCTGGTCGGTCTGGAGCAACCAGTTTCGCGGCGGAAGAATCGTGACTGGGTGTCCCAAGCCCTTTGATCTCCAGGTACCACGAGGGCCAGACACCGGCACCATCATTTCGGTGGGGCGCCTAGGAAGTGGCATCGCCCAGGATGCAAACCAAGCCGACGCCGCACTCATCGCGCTGATTCGCTCAGCCCAGCAAACCCTGCGCCTCTCTCAGCAAGACATCGGGCCTGTGAGGCTCCCCGTGATCGGCATCCCGATCGCCGGCTGGCCCGACGCCGTGCTCGAAGCGCTCGCCGAAGCGCTCTATCGTGACGTCGAGGTCTTTGTCGTGCTCAGCAACCCGCGTGCCTCTGCCGGCGGCCTCAGTCCGCTGGAGGCGCAGTACGCAAACGGCTGGACACTTCGCGACGTGGCGGACCGCATTCGCAGGAAGATGGAGCAGGCCGCAGGCGCGCTTTCCTCGGATGCCATCCGCGAGCTCCTTTGCGAGCGCCTCCACCTCGCTTACTTACGCTATGGCGAGAATGAGAGCTGGCCGTCGGGCGTGGGCTTCGCCCATCACGACAAGACTATCGCCGTCGACGAGCAGGGCTTCTACATCGGCTCGCAAAACCTTTACCCCGCGGGCTTGCAGGAGTTCGGCTACATCGTCGACGACTCGCGCGCGACAGCCACCTATCTCGACGTGTACTGGAGCGAGGTCTGGCGCCACTCGCAGTCGACGCGCATCTCCGGTGCCGGCGCAGTCTGCACGCTTTGAGCGCGCACGCGGGCCCTTCAGCTTTCGCACAGGGTCACCTGGAGTCCCCACTGTTCGCGCGGCTTGTCATCGCCAGCGTGCTTGTCGTAGCGTGGCCCTGGAGCTGGCAACGGCCTTCCGCACGACCTTCTGGGCGATCTTCGGAGTGCAGCTCGCTCTGCTGCTGGGCTGGCTGTGGCTTGGCTAGTTGCGGGGGCTCACACAAACTCGTTGCGCCGTGCGTCCGAGCTCAGGCTGACAGGCGCTTTGATGCGGTGTCAGAGCCCGATGCAAGCCAGACTGGAGAGGTGATGCGGCAACCGGCAGCGCTCGTATGGAACCTCGTCATACTCGCCGCCGGCCTCGGCTGCAGCGAGACCAGGCTAGGCGACCCTGACCGGGGGCCGCACGAAGGCGGCTCTCCGCGGGACGTGGCGGATGCGGCCCCAACCACGGATGCCGACGCCCCCGATGGCCACGTGCCGGCAGACGCGGGGACCGTCGAAAGGGATGGGGGAGCACCTGGGCCCTCAGCTTGCGACGCGATCCCGCCGAGCTCGCCGCCCCATCCGGGAAACCTGACCTTGCAAAGCCCATGGGCCAACACGTCCGATTTCGAGCTGTACACGGCCGGCATTTGGGCCATCTGGTGGCATCCGAGCTTCGACCATGCGGCCGATGCCGAGTGGCTCGCGAATGAGCTCGAGGATGTCCGCTGCCGCGCGCTGTTGGAGCTGGGCATGCAGGACCCGCCGAACCCCGCGGCAGGCTTTCGCTACAATGTCTACATCCACCACGGCGCGGCGGACCCTTTCCCAGACGAGTGGGCCAACGGCCAAGGCACGGACCGCTTCGGACAGCCTTACCTCACGCTGCCGAACGGGGCGCACCGCGACCCCGGCAACATCGCGCACGAGGGCTTCCACGTATTTCAGTACAGCGCCAACTCGCCCGGGTTCGCCTATGCCGGCGACAGCCAATGGTATGTGGAGTCGGCCGCCCAGTGGTATTCCGCCTACCGCCGCCCGAGGGACGTGGCGACGTTCGTGGAAGCGGGTGCCATCGACGGCAATCCCCACCTCGCCCTCTGGCACAGCTTCGCGAACGAGGCGCCGGGCGATGCCAAGGATTGGCTCTTTCAAGTTCGCCAGTACGGCATGCACACCTGGCTCTTCTACATGACGGAAGTGGCCGGCCTGCCTCGCGACATCATCACCTCGGGATTCTACGGACGCGAAGCGAGATCGCCCCAGCAGTATCACTACGAGCGGGCCGGCCGCGACACGCTGCGTGGGGCCTTCGCGGACTGGGCTGCTCGCAACACCGCAGGCTTCGACTACCTCACGCCCGAGCAGGTCGCGCGTGCGCGCGTGGAGGTGCAGAACGTGGCCGACGCCAGCAATCTCCACCCGCATGTCGCGACCTATCGCAACGCAGGGACCGGCGGCTCCGCCGTGAGGCCGAGCGCTTCTCTGCTCCCGCGCGGCTGGGGCTACAACGTCGTGCGCATCGAAAACGACAGCGACGCCAGCTACGACTTCACGGTCACTGGCGACGCGGCGGGCAGCGAAGGCGCGACGGCACACTTCGAAGCGCGCATCGTCATCAAACGGGGCGAGCAAGCGACCTACGTCCCGATCTCGATGCAGAGCCCAACCCAAGGTGCGGCCTCAGTCACCGTGACCGGAGCAGACCAGGAAGTGTTCCTGGTCGTCGCGGCAGTACCTGAGCACTTCGGAGGCAACCAGTCGTACGGCTACACATACCGCATCGACCGGCGC
>CAYNOM010000655.1:0-4068 GCA_964398415.1 uncultured Polyangiales bacterium
AAGAGGCGCTGGACGGCTGTGAGCGAATCCTGCGTGACGAATTCAAAGACTACCCGGAGAGCGCGCTCTACATGATCGGGCCGATCAGCGAAGCGAAGCGAAAGGCGAAGCCGGGAGGCCCCGCAGCACCGGCCGAACCCGAGGAGGAGGCCAACCCCCTTGCCGTGGCCGCCACCGAACGGCCTGTGCCGCCCGGGGCGAACCCACAGCCGGAGAACGCACATGCTGTCGACGCTCATGAATCTTAAGATCCTTCTGCCCTTTCAGATCTTCGCCGAGAAGACTGGCGTGTCGCGCATCGTCGCGGAGACGCGCGGGGGCTCGATCGGGCTCCTGCCAAATCGACTCGACTGCGTTCTGGCGCTCACTCCGGGAATCCTGATTTACGAAACAGGGGCGCAGGGAGAGGTCTACGTTGCCGTGGACGACGGCGTGCTCATCAAAGCGGGTCCGGACGTACTCGTTTCCGTGCGCCGAGCGCTGGTGGGAACGGACCTCGGCGCTTTGCGCGATTCCGTGGAGCAGGAGTTCACAGCCCTGGACGAGCATGAGCAGAGCGTGCGCTCCGTCATGGCAAAATTGGAAGCCGGATTTCTACATCGCTTGGCGGGTTTCCAGCATGAATGACAAGCCGGCCAACTCGAAGAGCGGGCTGACCTTCGCCGAGCAGGTTGGCGCGAAGGCAGCGCGCAAACTCAAAGCGCGGCGGAATCCCAGCCATGTCTGGTTCGGCCTGGGCATGATGGGCCTTGTTGGCTGGTCGGTAGTGATACCCACGCTGCTCGGTGCGGGGCTTGGTCTCTGGTTGGACGCGCGGTACGCGGGCCCGCGTTCCTGGACGCTGGCCCTGCTGGTCGCTGGGCTTGTCCTTGGCTGTTTCAACGCGTGGCACTGGGTCGCCAAGGAGGACAAGGCCATGCAGGACGAACAGGGGGATGGCGATGAGTGACCCGCTGACACTACTGCTGGCGTGGATGGCGGGGGGCGTACTCGGTGCGCTCTTCTTCGGCGGCCTGTGGTGGACGGTTCGCAGGGTCGTTTCGGCGAAACACCCCGCGCTTTGGATCTTCGGCAGCTTCCTCTTGCGGACAAGCGCTGCTCTGGCTGGCTTTTACGTTGTCTCAGGACGCCGTCTGGATCGGCTGCTCTTGTGCCTCCTCGGATTTGTCATGGCACGCCTTCTCGTAACGCGCCTGACCAGGTCGTCGGGAGAGACCGAGCGTCAAACGATACACGAGGTCAGACATGCGCCTTAGTCCCGACGAGCTGATCTACTGGCAATACGGGTTCTTCAAACTCAACGCCACGATTGTGTTCACGTGGGGGCTCATGTTCGTGCTTGCGGTCGGCTCAAAGCTCATCACACGCAAGCTATCCAAGGACCTTGCACGCTCTCGCTGGCAGAACCTTCTGGAGATCATCGTCACGTCGATCGTGAAGCAAATCGAGGAAGTCGGCCTCCGACATCCGGAGAAGTACCTGGGCTTTCTGGGCACGCTCTTTCTGTTCGTCGCCACGGCCAGTCTCTCCATCGTCATCCCCGGCTACGAGCCTCCAACAGCATCCCTGTCGACGACTGTAGCCCTCGCGCTTTGCGTATTTATTGCCGTGCCGCACTTCGGCATCGAGGAGCAAGGCGTGGGCGGCTATCTCAAATCGTACGTCGAGCCCACGTTCATCATGCTGCCGTTCAATATCATCAGCGAGATCTCCCGCACGCTGGCCCTGGCCGTCCGCCTGTTCGGAAACATGATGAGCGGCGCGATGATCATCGGAATTCTGCTCACGATCACGCCCTTCATCTTTCCGATCGTCATGACCACGCTCGGTCTGCTCACCGGCATGGTGCAGGCCTACATCTTCAGCATCCTGGCGGCGGTGTACATCGCCGCGGCCACGCGAGTCAGCAAGTCAAAGACTGGAACCGGCCGGGCTGAAGCATGAAACACGAGAACACAAGGAGATTCCATGGATAGCATGACAATGATTGCGATCGCATCGATTGTGATGGCCGGCATCACGACCGGGTTCGGCACCATGGGGCCCGCGCTAGCGGAAGGGCGGGCGGTCGCAACAGCGCTGAGCTCGCTGGCGCAGCAACCCGACGCGTCCGCCACCATCACCCGGACCTTGTTCGTGGGTTTGGCGATGATCGAGTCCACGGCCATCTACTGCTTTGTGGTCTCGATGATTCTCATCTTTGCCAATCCGTTCTGGAACCACGTCATCGCTCAAGCCGCGGGAAGGTGACTCGTGCTCATCGATTGGTTCACTGTCGGTGCGCAGGCGCTCAACTTCGTCATCCTGGTGTGGCTGATGAAGCGCTTTCTCTATGGGCCCATCCTCCACGCGATCGACGCCCGGGAGAAGCGAATCGCCGCGAAGCTCGCGGACGCCGACGCGAAGAAGGCCGAGGCCCAGAAGGAGCGCGCCGAGTTCCAGCAGAAGAACGAGGAATTGGACCAACAGCGCGCCACGCTGTTGAGCCAGGCGACGGACGAGGCGAAAGCCGAACGTCAGCGGCTTCTTGACGAGGCGCGGGAGGTAGCCGAGGTCCTGAGCGCCAAGCGGCAAGAGGCGCTGAGAAACGAAGCCCATGACCTGAGCCAAGCCATCGCTCGACAGACGCGCGAAGAGGTCTTTGCCATCACGCGAAAGGCGCTGGCGGACCTTGCCACGTCCAGTTTGGAAGAGCGCATGAGCGAGGTTTTCATGCGACGCTTGCGAGAGATGGATAGCCAGGCGAAAGCGCGCCTAAGCGCGGCCCTGAAGATGACGTCTGATCCTGCGCTTGTGCGGAGCGCATTCGAGCTGCCCACGCAGCAGCGCGCGGCGATCCAGAATGCGCTCAACGAAGCCTTCTCCGCCGAGGTTCCCGTCCGCTTCGAGACTGCGTCGGATCTCATCGGCGGAATCGAGCTCGCTACGAACGGACAGAAGGTGGCTTGGAGCATCGACGACTATCTCGGGTCGCTGGAGAAGAGCGTCGCTGCACTCGTGGGCAAGCGAGCCCGACCGGGGCAGGAAGGCAAGCCCGAGTCGGTGGCTGTCCCAAAGGGAGAGGCCAATGAGCACGGCGCCTGAGAGTCTGAAGAGCGTCCTCGATCATGCCTTCCACGGGATGCGCCGCGCGCGCGAAAACTTCGCCCCGCAGTTCGTGCCCCATGAGGTTGGAACGATCACGTCGATCTCCACTGGCATCGCCATCGTCTCCGGCCTTCCCGGCGTGGGCTCTGATGAGTTGGTCAGGTTTCCGGGTGGAGTCCTCGGTGTTGCGTTCAACGTGGATGAGGACGCAATCGGCGTCGTTTTGCTGGGCGAGTACTGGCATCTGCATGCTGGCGATGAAGTCGAACGTACGGGTCGAGTGATGGATGTCGCCATAGGCGACGGACTGATCGGACGCGTGATCGATCCGCTCGGTAGACCGCTGGATGGCAACGGGCCGATCCCGGCACGCGAGCGCATGCCCCTGGAACGCCCTGCCGCGCACATCATGGACCGCGCACCGGTTACCGTCCCGCTCCAGACGGGCATCAAGGTTGTCGATGCGCTCATCCCGATCGGGCGCGGACAGCGTGAGCTCATTCTGGGCGACCGGCAAACAGGCAAGACCGCCATTGCGATCGACACCATCCTCAACCAACGAGGCGAGAATGTCGTGTGCGTTTATTGCGCCATTGGCCAGCGAGCATCGGCCGTGGCGAAGACCGTGGGGATCCTGCGGGAGAGGGCCGCCATGGAGCACACCGTCGTGGTCGTCACTGAGGGCAATGACCCGCCAGGTCTCACCTACATTGCTCCTTACGCGGCGACCAGCATCGCCGAGCATTTCATGGAAGCGGGGCGCGACGTGCTGATCGTCTATGACGACCTGACCCAGCACGCCCGCGCCTATCGCGAGTTGTCGCTGTTGCTGCGCCGACCACCGGGGCGCGAGGCTTTCCCGGGCGACATCTTCTACATCCATTCCCGCTTGCTGGAGCGGGCAACCCATCTGAACGACGCACGCGAGGGCGGTTCGCTCACCGCGCTGCCGATCATCGAGACCGAGGCGCAGAACATCTC
>CAYNOM010000656.1:0-4065 GCA_964398415.1 uncultured Polyangiales bacterium
GCTCGCGATCCTCACGCAGGTGGGCGCTCCGAAGAGCATCGAGATCAAGCTCACGGGCGAGAGCCTGTTCAACGACGGCATCGGGGTCGTGCTCTTTCTCGGCCTCTTGCGGGTCGCGGGCCACGGCACCGGCCCCACGCAGCCTGCCGAGCAAGGTGAGCTCACGGACGAACTGATCGAGCATGCCGCCGGTGTCGGCGAGCTGTTTCTAGGCGAGGTGGGCGGTGGCGTGCTCTTGGGCATCGCGCTGGGCCTTCTGATGTTCTTCATGCTGCGCACGATCGACGACTACAAGACCGAGGTCTTGATCACGCTCGCCGGTGTAACCGGGGGCTACGCGTTGTGCACTGCGCTGCACGTCTCTGGGCCACTCGCGATGGTCGTGGCTGGCCTGTTCATCGGCAACACGGGGCGACTCACCGCCATGAGCGAGCAAACCGCGCGGCGTCTCGATGAGTTCTGGGAGCTGATGGACGAGATCCTGAACGCCGTGCTGTTTGTGCTGATCGGCCTCGAAGTGCTGATCATCAGCCTGGATCCCCGCTATCTCATCGCGGGGGTCGCGGTGATCCCGCTCGCGCTCGTGGCGCGCTTCATCTCCGTCGGGAGCGTGGTCCTCGCGCTGCGTCGCTTCCAGGAGCTGACCCCGGGCGTGACGAAGGTGCTCTCCTGGGCGGGCCTACGCGGGGGCATCTCGGTCGCGCTCGCGCTGACGCTGAAGGGCAAGCTCTCAGGAGACCTGACCAGCATCGGCGATCTGATCGTCACGATGACCTACGTCGTCGTGTGCTTTTCGATCCTCGTGCAGGGGCTCAGCGTGGGGCCGCTCCTGCGCAAGCTCGGCCTCGCAGGCAACCCCAGCGTCAGCGCCCACTAGCTTAGCTAAACTAGTCCGAACCTCAGCCTTCGCGGCGGGGCAGAAGCGGAACCGGGGGGAACACCCAGCCCTTTTCGGTGCGCCGCCGCGGCGACGGAATCGCGTACACCTTCTCGCCGTACTCGGCCTCGACCTTCTTCGCGTCGATGCGAAAGCCGCGCTGATCCCAGCGCTTGAGGTAGCGACGGTACTCGAGCACGCACTTGTCCGAGGGCATCATCACCTCGCTCGAGGTGTCGTCCGGCGTGGTGATCGGCATGACCTCGTTGAGCACGACCACGTCCTGCTCTGCGATGTAGGCGTTCATGGCGTTGATCTCGTCGTCCGACGTCTCTTCGTTGACGAAGTTGACGAGGCTCACGTTGATCGCATGGGTGTTGCGGCTGTCGACCGGCGTCTCGTACAGATACTGGTGAGCCCACATCTCCGGCGTGATCTCGATGTACGTCCACACCTGGTTCGGCCCGTTGTGCCCCGCACCGGCTTTGATCTTGGCGGCTTCAGTGCGCCCCGACTGCTTGGCCACCTCGTGCGTGGGCGGCGGCGCGTTGAAGTCGACCATGAAGCCCTGACCCCAGTCGTGATGCTCGACGTCGTACTCCGGCACGAAATACTCATCGAGGTTTTGCCCCTTGAAGCCGTGGGACGGATGCACGAACTCGTTGTGCGAGGGATCGAGGCCGTTCTCGATGCAGCGCTCGTAGTTGCTCTTGATGTCCCAGCCAAGCGTCGCGTGACGCCACTCGGGCCCCGTGTAGTCTTGGTTTTTCGGGTTCGCGTGGGGCAAAAGCAAAGGCGGACGCTCGTGCTCGGGCAGGTCGCCGAGGAACGCGAAGATCACGCCGTAGTGCTCCTCGACCGGATAGGAGTCGATCCGCGTGCGCTGGGGAAACTTCTGGTTGTGCTTGCCGAGGCTAGGAATGTAGTCGCAGTCGCCCGAGCCCTGAAAGCGCCAGCCATGGTAAGGGCACTGCACGCAGTTGTTGCGGATCTCGCCCTTCGACAGCCGCGCGCCACGATGAGAGCACACGTCGTGCAGGCAGTGAACCTTACCCTGGTCGTCGCGCCACAGCACGAAGTCCTGATTCAACCTCTTCACGTGCGACGGCTTGTCGGCCGTGACGTTCTTGCTCTCTTCCATCGCGTACCAGAAGTTGATGTACATGGGCTCACTCCATTGCTAAGCGCTGCGGCGCGCCTCACGGCGACGGTCACGCCGATCATCCGGGGTGGGGTTCGACTCCGCGCCTGCCTTTCGCCTGCAAAGCTGAGCGAGGGTCTCGCGAAACCAGCGGTGGCCAGGGTCGTTGTCGAGGCGCTTGTGCCACACGAGGCTGATGCGCGGCCCAGGCAAGGGCAGGGGCGTCTCGACGACGTGCAGGTCAAGCATGGCAGGCAAGGCATCCACGAAATGCTTGGAGACGGTAAGCACCACATCCGAACCCGCTACCAGAAAAGGCGCAGGAAGAAAGGTCGCGAGCGACATCACGATGCGCCGCGACACGCCCCGCGCCGACAGGGCCTCGTCCATGCTGCCCACGGCGCTGCGCGCACCCACCGGCGACACGGTGATGTGATCGAGCGAAAGAAAGCGCTCGAGCGTGAAGGGCCCAAGGCTTGCGGGGTGGCCCTTGCGCATCACCGTCACGAAGCGATCTTCGATCACGAGCTCGCGCGAAAACTCCTCCGGCGGCTCCTGGAAGGCGGAGAACGCGAGGTCCATGCGCCCGTCGCGCAGCTCGTTGAGCACGTTGAGGCTCACCGGATAGTCGTGCACCACGACCCGCGGCGCTTGCTCGGACAGGATGCGGCTCAGGGGCTCGAGCAGCGCGAGCTCGAGATGATCGGTGGTGCCCACGTGAAAGCGCCGCACGAGCGTGCGCGGGTCGAAGGGCTTCTCGCGCTGAAACAAGCCCTCGAGCTCCTCGACGAGGCGCCGCACCTCCGGCCGCAGCTGCTCGGCGCGCGGCGTGCACACCATGTCGCGCCCCGAGCGCACGAGAAGCGGATCGTCGAACAGCGCGCGTAGCCGACCCAACGCATGGCTCGTGGCCGACGGGCTCAGGCCAAGCCGCCTGCCCGCCTGCGTGACGCTGCGCGCCTGCAGCAGCGCGTCGAGGGGCACGAGCAGGTTGATGTCGATGCCGGACAGCTCCATGGACTCGCGAAACCGTACTGAGGGGTAGAACCATGCCATACCGCCGATCGGTCGTTTTCGCCAAGTGCATTGTTTAGGAACGACCATCCCATGCGGTGCAACATTGGTTCGCGTTAGCCCCGAACGGCGCTATGCGGCCGAATTGTCGACGAAATGCGCGAGAAATGTTGGGGTGATGGGCGCATCGACCGAGGTCGTGCCTACTACACCCGCGTCACGCTCGGCACAGCCCCGGGCCCAAGGATGAGGAGAACACCATGAACCGATGGATCGTCTCGCTGTTCGCAGTGCTCGCCGTCGCTCTCGGCGCAGCCCCCAAGGCTGAAGCGCAGGTCTCTGTGGGCGGCCTGCTCGGCTACGGGATCGACTTCGAGGACGGCGACCTGAACCCCTTCGGGTTCACCCTCGGCGCGCGCGGCGGTTACACGCTGTCCAACAACCTCTACGTGGGCGGCAGCTTGGTGTTTCACGTCGGCGGCACGGAGGAGTTTGCCCTCGGCGCAGGCACCAAGGCCGAGAGCACGCTGCGCATGTTCCAGCTCGGTGGCGAGGTGGGCTATGATTTCGGGATCACCAACGCGCTGACCGTGCGTCCCTATGCCGGCTTGGGCCTCAACTTCGGCATGGCCTCGTACGAGGGCCCGAGTCAGTTCGGCACCGTGGAGACCAGCGACACCGAGACCGATCTCTACATGAACTTCGGTGGCACCGTGCTCTACGACCTCACCGAGAGCTTCTTCGTCGGCGGCGACCTGCGCTTTGCGAACGTGTTCGCGAACTCGACGCTCAACGGGATCGTGTTCATGGCGACGGCCGGCATGAAGTTCGGGGGTGGCGGCGAGGAGAGCGGCGCGGGCGAGGAGAGCGGCGCGGGCGAGGAGGGCGGCGAAGGCGAGCTCGAGGGCGAGGGCGCCCTCTGACCTGAGCGACGCGCAGCCTGCCTCGGGCGGCGCAGGCACGGGCGCGTCAGAAGCCGGGCTGCATCACGAGCGGCGTGCCGTCGACAGACACGGGCGCCGGGAGCTTCGCG
>CAYNOM010000657.1:0-4053 GCA_964398415.1 uncultured Polyangiales bacterium
GGGCGCTCTTGAGCGCGTCGCTGCGCTTGCGTGCGCCGAGCTGCTTTTGAAGCTCTGCCATGGTGGCGTCGAGCACGTCCTGTGACCACGAGACGAGAAAACATTTGCCGGGATCGTGCTCAGCCTGGGCCAACAGGTCTGCGGCCACCTTGCGCGGATCGGCGCTCTCGTCGGCGATGGTGAGGATCTCGCTCGGGCCGTAGAAGCCGTCGGTGCCGATCACGCCGCTGAGCTGCGCCTTGGCGAGCTGTACGTAGGTGTTGCCCGGACCCACGATCATGTCGACGGGGCGCACGCTCTCGGTGCCAAACGCGAGGGCTGCCATCGCCTGCGCCCCGCCGATGCGGTAGACGGTCGACAGGCCCGCGAGCTTGCATGCGGCGAGCACGAGCTTGGCCACGTCGGTGGGCGCGTCGTTCGAGGTGCGGGTGGGCGGCGGCGTGACGACCACGATGCGCTCGGGGGGCACACCCGCAACCAGGGCCGGCACCGCCAGCATCACCACGCTCGAGGGGTAGGCCGCCTTGCCGCCGGGCACCGCGAGCCCCGCGCTGTCCACGGGCGAGAAGCGCAGGCCCATCTCGGCGCCGCCATGCACGATGGGGGCGGGCGCGGTGGGCATGAGGTGCGATTGGTAAACGCGCACGTTGTCGATCATGCCGAGGATGGCCTCGCGCAAGGCCGGCTCGAGCGCCTTCTCCGCGGCCGTGAGCTCTTCTTCGGTGACGCGGATGCGGGCGGCATCGAAGCTCGCATCCGTCCACTTGCGCATGTAGCGCACCACGGCTTCATCGCCGTGCTTGCGCACGTCTTCGACGATCGAGGCGACCGTGCGCGCCACCTCGGTGTCGTAGCCGACTGGGGGCTTCAGGCGTTCGATTTGGGAGTCGAGGCCGTTACGGCCGGATTCGAGAGAAAGGTCGAAAAGGGGTAGGAGCGGGTCACTCATGCTGCGCGTGCCTCGTTGAGGGGTGATTCTAGCGCGGCAGGTCTTGTCGGCACGGATCGGCTGGTTAGGTTCGTCCGCATGGAGCGCCAACAACTTCCGGTTCTTGCCCTGCGTGAAAGTGCCGTTTTCCCAGGGCTTACGATGCCTTTCGGCGTGGGGCGACCCCAGTCGATCAAGGCGCTCGAGGTCGCGCGCAGCGCAGGCGGGCTGATCTTCGCCGTGATGCAGCGCGAAAACGTCGACCTTCCGAGCTTCGAGCAGCTGCACACGATCGGCGTCTTGGCGCGCATCGTGCGCGTGACGCCTGGCCCGAACGGGCTCAATGTGCTGCTCACGGGCGAGCAGCGCGCCACGGCGATTCAGTTCCGCGAGAAGGACGGCTACGCCGAGGCCACCGTGGTTCCCGTCGAGGAGATGCAGCCGCTCGACCTCAACGATCCGGCGTTCATCGCCCTGCAGCGCGAGTTGCGCGCGCGCTCCTTCGAGCTCGGGGTCATGCGCGGCGTGCCCGAGCCTGCGTTGCGTGACGCCCTCGACAGCGTGAAGGAGCCCGGCCCCTTCGCGGACAGAGTCGCGGGGTACATGGAGATCGCCGCGGCCGAGAAGCAGATCCTGCTCGAGACGCTCGGCATCGAAGAGCGCATGCGGCGCCTTCTGATCCACGTTCAGCGCCAGATCGGCGTGCTCAAGGCGCAGCAGGAGATCCAAAGCAAGGTTCAGGAGAAGCTGGGCGAGCGTCAGCGCGAGGTGTACCTGCGCGAGCAGATGAAAGCGATCAAGAAGGAGCTCGG
Organism: uncultured Polyangiales bacterium; assembly: GCA_964398415.1. GTDB lineage: Bacteria > Myxococcota_A > Polyangia > Polyangiales > DASUME01 > DASUME01. The sequence goes on from CAYNOM010000657.1 coordinate 1,741, forward strand.
CGACGACGACAAGGACGACGAACGCGAGGAGCTGCGCCAGCGCATCGAGGCCCTCGAGCTACCCGAGAAGGTGAAGAAGGAGGTCGATCGCGAGCTGTCGCGGCTCGAGCGGCTGGGCAGTGAAGGCATGGAGGCCCAGGTCATCCGCACCTACCTCGAGTGGGTGGCCGAGCTGCCGTGGAACAAGCGCTCCGAGGAGAAGCTCGACCTCGGTCACGCGAAAGAGGTGCTCGAAGCCGATCACTTCGGCCTCGGCGACGTGAAAGACCGCATCCTCGAGTTCTTGGCGGTGCGCAAGCTCTCGACCGAGAATGAGAAGGCCGAGGGCGAGACGAAAAAGTCGCGCGCCACGAAGGGGCCGATCCTCCTCTTCGTCGGCCCGCCCGGCGTGGGCAAGACGTCGATCGCCGAGTCGATCGCCAAGGCATTGGGGCGTGAGTATGTGCGCATCGCCCTCGGTGGCGCGCGCGACGAGGCCGACATTCGTGGCCATCGACGCACCTACGTGGGCTCGATGCCGGGCCGCATCATCCAAGGTCTGCGCCAGGCCGGCTCGAAGAACCCCGTGATGCTGCTCGACGAGATCGACAAGCTCGGCGTGTCGTTCCAGGGAGATCCTTCGTCTGCGCTGCTCGAGGTGCTCGACCCGGCACAGAATCACACCTTCACCGATCACTACCTGAACGTGCCCTTCGATCTCAGCGAGGTGCTGTTCATCGCCACGGCCAACTTCCCGCAGCACATCCCCGCTCCGCTCATGGACCGCATGGAGGTCGTCGAGTTCTCCGGCTACACGGAGAAGGAGAAGGTGCAGATCGGCAAGAGCTATCTCGTGCCGAAGAAGCTCGAGGAGACGGGCATGAAGGACAAGGGCGTGAGCCTGTCCGACGAGGCCCTCGGCACGGTGGTGCGCGAGTACACGCGAGAGAGCGGCGTGCGTCAGCTTTCGCGCGAGATCGAGCGCGTGGCGCGAAAGCTCGCGCGCAGTGTGGCGAGCGGCGAACAGACGCCCGCCGAGGTCACACCCGAGCTCGTGAAAACGCTGCTCGGTCGGCCTCGGGTCAGGCCCGAGCGCGCGGCGGAGGCTGATGCCGTCGGCGTGTCGACCGGCATGTACTACACGCCGGCGGGTGGCGACATCATGTTCGTCGAGGCGTCGGTGCGCCCCGTGGGCGTGCGTGCGGCGAGCAGCGACGACAGGGCTCCAAGCCCAGCCTCCCTCATCCTCACCGGCCAGCTCGGCGAGGTGATGAAAGAGTCGGGGCGTGCCGCGCTCACCTATGCGCTGCGCTACGCGGCCGAGCACGGTGCGCTGCTCGCTGCCACGCCGGTGGAGGTGCACGTGCACGTGCCAGCGGGCGCCATCCCGAAGGACGGCCCCTCGGCGGGCACGGCCATGGCGACGGCGCTGATCTCCGCGCTCACGGGTCAGCCGGTGCGCCGCTCGGTGGCGATGACCGGCGAGATCACGTTGCGCGGGCGTGTCCTGCCCATCGGCGGCGTGAAAGAAAAGGTGCTGGGCGCCCATCGTGCGGGCATCACCGATGTGATCCTGCCCAAGGACAACGCCCTCGATCTCGAGGACGTGCCCGAGGAGGCCCGCGACAGCCTGACCTTCCACTTCGCCGAGACGCTCGAGGACATCCTGCGCGTGGCACTCGTCGCGCAGACCGACGCCGAACGCGCGGCTTCCGTGCACTGAGCGCGCGCGTCACGGCCGTCGTGGTCAGAACCCGGGCGGCAGGATGACGTAGCGCAGGGGCGTGGTCTGGCCCGTGCACTCGAAGTTGGGCGTCGACCGGTCTGCATCGGGACACCATGCGATGGGGCCATCGAGGTAGTCCATGTAGAGGTCGTGGTAGCCGGGAAAGCCGGGTGCCGAGGCACGGTCGAAGCGGAACGCCCCCCACGAGTTCTTGATGCGTAAGAACTTGATCACGGTATCGGGCCGTAGGGCTGCCGTCAGCTTCGCTTGGTCTTCAGGGAGATTCGGGTCGAGCGTCACACCTGCGGGCAACAAGCCGTACTCCGTCGTGATGGCTTCGTAGTCTTCGAGCACCACCATGTGACCGCCCTGCGTGCCGGGCCGTCCCGCATTGAGCAGCGTTTGCATGTTGAACGAGCCGCGATAACCCGACCGGTAGTTTTCCTGCGCGGCGAAGTCGACGTCCCAGGTGAGAATGACCGGCTGACGCTGATGGAGCGCGCGCTGCACGCGCTGCAGCACCGAGCGGCTGCCACGCGAATAGTAAGCCGTGCGCCAGCTGCTCATGGCCGTCGCGAGGCTGGTGTTCACCGGCCCAAACGACTCCG
>CAYNOM010000658.1:0-4049 GCA_964398415.1 uncultured Polyangiales bacterium
ATAGCAGCGCATGAGGGCACGGCAGCCGTCCCCTAGGGCGTGCCAACAGCTGCCAGCGCTTCGGGCAGCCCTAGGCGCGCGGCTGCGCCCATATAGCGTGCAGCCTCTTGGGCATGTCCCGCGCTCAAGAGCACATGGGCAGAAAGAAACACGTTCCAAGCCGGATCGCCCAAGGGCGTTTGCCGCTGCGGGGGCCGGAGCGCCGCTCGCAGCGGTGCAATCTCTTTGACGCGGTCCTGCACGGCCTCGGGCAGCGCCGGCAGCTGTGCGTGTGGAACGCAGGAAAGAAACGTCGCAAGCGCCCCGCCGCCATCTCCGCGCCGCCACAGTGCCTCTCCGCGAGCGGCTGCCACGCTGCACAGCGCGCCGATCGCAGTGGGCTCGCCCTCCTCCACGACGTCACGGAGGAGGCCGATTAGAGTCGACGCACCGACATTTCCGGACGGCGAGGTCCCTGCGCAGGGTGCCCGCGCCATGCTGAACCAGGACCCGAGACACACCTCGAGACCCAACTGCGCCGCGAGCCCGGGGTCCTCGAACAACACCGGCCGTTCGCGGTTTGCATCCAACAGCCGCGCAAAGCGACCAAGTTTGCCCCCTTGGCCCCGAAGCGGGATGGGACGCAGGTCGGGATGACGCTGAAAAAGGCGCTCCCAAAACCAGCTGGAGCTCCCAAGACCTACAGCCACGATGCTCACGTCGGTCCGGCGGTGCTCCACTTCCTGCAAGTAGAACAGCGGCATGGCCCAGTGATCGGAATCGACGAACAGCAAGCTCCCGACTGGCGCCGACGCGAGGAGCGCCTCGGCGAGGCTTCGCGCGCTGTGGTCTTGCGCGCGGGTGCGAGCGAAGAGTCCTGGCGGAGACACGAGCGCGCACACACCAACGATGGCAACCACCCCGCAAGCGCCGATGCGAGCACGACGCTCCCAGAGCTGGGCAGCGAGCGACGCACAACCTGCCAACAGCAGCCATGTCGCGAGCGAGACATAGGAGACGTAGTCCGGGACATCGGGACGAAACTTCTCGTATCGGGCCAAGTAGGCGACCGAGGCGGCTGCGGCCAGCAGCGCAGGCCAGCGACCGAGTTTCGCCACCGGCATCATGAGCTGTCCCAGGAGGCCCACGATCCAGAGCGGGAGAAGCGCGGCTCCAAGGGCCCACCCAAACCAGTGCACGACCTGCGCGAGCCAGCGCGCACCAGAAACGCTGAGGTTGGTCGCGAAGTCCCGTCCCGTTAAGTAGTCGACCAACGCTTCGCCCGAGGTGGGCCGCCCCCAGGCGAATACGGACGGATCGCGCGCGACGACTGGAACGTAGGCGTAGAACGCGAGACACGAGACCGCCACCAGGCCGAGCAACGCAATGTCGCGAACCCGCGCACGCCGGCGGTGGAGCGCGAACAGGACGGCAGGCGCACCCGCCACGAACGCGAACACGGCAATGACAGGGTTGACGGCAGCTGTGAGCCCTAGAGACAGCCCCGCGCCGCACAGCCCACGGGTCGACGAGGCGCTGAGGCCACGTTCAAGGAGCACGAGCGCGACGAGGGCGAGCAACACTGCGGGCGCATAAACCTCCACGCGAGTGGCCTGGTCCCAGAGCGCCGCGTGTTGAGCGCCAACGACTACGATCGCTGCGCGCAACCACCCACTCGGACGCGGATCGATCTCCACGGACTCAAGCGCTCGCTCCGACAGATACAGCACGGGGACAACAGCCAGCGCTCCACATAACGCGGACAAGAGGTTGAGCCCAAACAGCGGAGAAAAGCCGGGCAAATGCGCGAAGATGTGCGCGAGCAGCAGGTACAGCGGATGACCCGGCGGATGGCTGACGCCCCCCTGCACCGCGACCAGAGCGAGCTCGGCGCTGTCGTAGAACGACAGGTCGCGCGCCATGCTCACGACGTAAACGCCCAGGGTCAGCACGCTCGCTGCCCACGCGCTTCGCGGGCAACGCAAGCGCGGTATCGCAGAGCCATTGTCGAGTGCGAGCACGCACCCACATCGTCGTAGCGTTGCAGGAATGCGTCAAGCAAGCGCACCAGCAGCTCACCCCCCCTTCGAAAACGCCTCCAGCGCGGCGGCCATCGCGCTAGCATCGAGTGGCCGGCTGGGATCGAGCGCATAGATGAAGTTGCCGCGCTCGGTGGGCACGAAGACCACGGCGTCGCGGTCCGAGAAGCGCTCTCGCCACAAGGACCACGCCCTTTGCGCGCCGTCCGCTCCGGAGGGCAGTCGCAAGAACAGCATGTCGTCACTCAGGTCGGGATGGGGGTTCGGAGGGTAGTAAGCCCAGGTGAAGCCGGATTCGGGGTGCACGAGCAGATTCGCGAACACGAGCCGCTTCCCTTCGCCCTGCCTCGCAAGATCGCGTATCGCCTGTGCGCGCGCTTGGCCGGCAACGAACAGCGCGCGAAGGACGAACGGATAGAAGCAAAGTACGGCAACGAGCGATGAAGCCACCGCGAAACCCGCGACACGATCCGACGCGCGTGCCACGCCTGCCCGCGATAGCATCTCCTTCACGCGGAACATCCCGTCCGCCGAGAGCACGGCCAACAGCGGCACGATCTCCGTCACGTAGATGGGACCCGTGGTCGCGACGACCGTCTTCGGAACGATGACACGGTATGCGTACTCTGCGACGATGAGGCCCCAGAGCAGGAAACTTGCGCGCCCCACCCGTGCGAACGGCACGAACACCAAGGAAAGGGGCCACCCGAACAGCCAGAAATTCTGGCGCAGCAGCGCACCGCCCACAGAGTTCGGAAGGGCTCCCTCTCGCGTATCGAACAGCCCGAGTGAGCCGTGATACTCCTGATAGGCACTCGCCACAGCAGATCCGACCTGGGCGCGGTTGATAGCGAGCAGCGCCAATCCCGCGGCCAGCAGTGTCACAAAAACGATCCCTGCCACTTTCGCGGAAGCACGTCGGTCGCCGCGCAAGTGCACGCCGACAATGAGACCCGCTCCAATGACACACGCAAACAGCCCACAGGGGAGTGGTCTGACCAGGACACCATAGGCCATCGCGATGCCAGCCAAAGCTGCCCACCCAGAAGAACCGCGCGACGAAGCGCGCATGCACGCAAGCACCGCCAAGAGCGTCACGAACGTCGACGTCGTTTGCGATAATGTTGTCGCGTGCGTCAGAACGAAGTGCGGCGACATGGCCAGCAAGGCCACCGCCACGACCGCGCGACGCGAGTCCCCGATCTCGCGTGCGATCAGGTAAACGCACCAGACGCCCGCCGCGCCCAAAAGCGGCACGATCAAGCCGGCAGTGCCAACCAGACGGCCCACGAGGAGCAACAATGCGTGTCCGACAGGGTACTTGCCAAACCATCTGTCGTCGCCGACAACGACGAATCGATTCTCGAGAAACATTGCTGGAAGCGGCGGATAGTTCACCAGGCGTCCACGCTCCAACGTGCTCGCGATCAGCGTGTAGACCTCCTCGTCGTCGGTGATCGCCTGCCCCGCAAGCAGTAAGTGGCGAACGAGCGATGCCACGACGACGACGAGCGCACCTGCACACGCCACGACGGCCACTGATCTCGCGCCCAACAGCGCCACCAGTCGAGTCCAAGCAGACGCTCGCGACAGCGCCAGCACAGCTAACGTGTAGAATAGCGCCGCTGCCAGCCCCCAGAGTAGGTACCATGCGTAGAAGGCCAGCTCGCCCTCGGGAACGTGCTGGACACCAACCTGACGCAAGACGTAGCCGCCGTGTTGATGACGCGCCTGCAAGAACCCCCAAAGGCAAAGCGACCCACACAGGGCGTTGAGCGTTGCACCCAGCCCACGAAGGCCCGATCCGCCTTTCAGCTCAGCAGTGTGCCGATCCACGCGTCCCTCCCCCATCACTCTCCTCAAAAAAACGTGAGCGCAAGGCTCTCTCGCCGTCGCCCCCGGCGTACTCGGCTCCGACAAGGCCGGACCGAATGGCCAGGCGGGAAGCCGGAAGGGCGAACGGTCGGACCTCTGCGCTGAGAGAATCGACCATTGGAAGTAGAGCACGTTGACGCTAGAGTGACGCAAAAC
>CAYNOM010000659.1:0-4045 GCA_964398415.1 uncultured Polyangiales bacterium
TCGAGCGGGACGAGCCCTGCGCGGAGCGAGCCCTCGAGGGACTCATAGGCGAGGGTGCAGGCTGCCGCGCGACAGCCTGCATCGCAGCGATCGCGAATGCTGCCGCGCGCTGCTCCCCAGGCTTCGAACACGTCGCAGCCTGTCTGGGTGGGCAGCTGTTCGGCGAGGCGCGCCCCCTTCGCCGCACCTAGCTTCGTGAGCACGAGGCCCGCGTAGCGACCCAAGCCAAGCTCGATCGAGAGCTCGGACACGACGACGAGGGCGCGCGCATCGTCGTAGCGGGCGTCGATGCTGGCCGTGACGTCGTCGACCTCGGGCATCAGGCCGAGGGCGCTCATGCTCTTTCCTCGGGCACTCAGCATCGCGATGCTGAGCGTCATCGGCACTCCCGGTGTGGACGCTGCGGCGTAGGTGACGGTCGCGTGGAGTGTCTGTGCATAGCTGCTCAGCAGCGATGCCACCGCGCCGAGCCAGATGCTCGGGCCAGCGCCCTCGGCCTCGAGCCTTGCGTCGAGCGAGCTCGCGAGGTCTGCCTCGGCCACGCGTGCCTCGGCAACCGCATCCGCGTCTGCGAAGCGTGCCTGGTCACGGAGGTAAGCTTCGAGCCGATCGAGCAGGTAATCACCATCGGCCGAGGCCGTGTCGGGGAGGGCGTCGAGGCCTGCGTCGCGCAGCGCCTTGGCCGCGCGCGCCACGGGGGCGGTCACATTCGCGTTGATCGAGACGTCTTGAAACACGCCCGTCAACAGCATGGGCAAGTCGGAGAGCTCGATGGGCACGACGCCCAGGTCGGCGTCCCCCTCTTCCGGGACGTCGATCACCTCACAACCCTGGGCCAGCTTCGAGCCCTTGGCCTCGCGGCCCCAGGCCACGACCGCGTAGCTCACGCCCGGTGCGAGCTCGAGACCGACCGAGCCTTCGGGGTCCTCGTAGGACAGGGAGATCTCGCCCGAGACGCCTGCCGCGAGCGCTGCGGCGCAATTCAGCTCGGCGAGGGCGGTCACGGTGCGCCGCACCACGCGCCGCAGCCCCGTGTAGCGCGCCTCGATCTGAACCGTGCGCACGTCGACCTCGAGCACCTCGACCTGGAGGTAAACGGGCTCTGCCCCCTGGGCGTTGGCGCGTACCCGAAAGCGGGCGGGCTGGCTGCCCACGCTGAGCACCGAACGTGCAATGCCCTGATCATTCGTGAGCGGCTGATCAGGGCTGAGTGAGGCGCCCGGCGCGATGCCTAGCTCATCCAGGGGATCGACCGAATTCTCGAACACGAGCTCGACCGGGATGCCGGAGACGGGCCGACCTCGCTCGTCCAGGTAACGCACCTCGAGCTCCAAGATGGAGCGAGGTAGAAGCTGCACTGAGCTTTTCCCGAGGATTTCGAGGGTCGCGCCGCTCTCGTCGCCGGCTCTACCGTCGCCGTAACCGCCAAGGCCCGCGTCGTTGCCGCAGCCCCCGAGAGACGTCGCTAACAGGAGAGCCAGTATGAGTCGGTAAAACATTGGAATCGGGAAGTAACGGGGCTCGACACGCACCCTACGCGGCACGCGACGGCTCGGCAAATCTGGATGGGGTCGAACGGACGAAAAAACCGCACAGCAACATTCTGTATTTGAACACTCGCCCCCGGTCGCGCCATTCCCGAAAGGTTCCGCGGACTCGTGCGTGGGCGAAAGGCGTGGTACGCAGCGAAACCTTGTCCTACGCGCTGTCGGTCGGTCTGCGCTATTTGCGCTCCAAGAAACGCAAGACGATCTCTGCGATCACGGTCATCGCCGTGGCAGGGGTCGCCCTCGGTGTGGGTGCGCTGTTGTCGGTGTTGGCCATCACCGGTGGCTTTCAAGACGCATTCCGCAACAAGATCCTCGGCGTCAACGCGCACGTGCTGGTGCTCAAATACGGCCTCGACTTCAGCGAGTATCGCGAGGTGATGGCCCACGCCGAGGAGCTGCCCGAGGTCCAGGGTGCGGCGCCGTTCGTGATCCACGAGATGATGCTGGCCAAGGGCAAGCGTCTGTCAGGGGTGCTCGTGAAGGGCATCGACCCTGCGCGCATGCCCGGCGTGCTCGACCTCCCCGATCAAATGGTCGCGGGATCCCTCGATGGTCTCAGACTCGCGGGCAGAAGGCCGCCGCGGCGCGCCGAGCCCCCGCGCCGGGGCCTTTCGGGCGAAGAGGATCTCGATGGCTATCTGCGTCAGCTGAGCGACGAGCTCGAGGCCGAGTCCGACACGGCTCAGCCTGCGGTCGCGGAAGCGCCCGTGCCCGAAGCCGAGGTCGCACGTCCTCAAGAGCCACGGCCGGCCGCACCCGCGCGACCTTCGCGCGCGCCCGCAGCGCCCACGCTGCGCGTACCGACGCCAGAGGAGATGGAGGCGGCCCTTGCCGGCCTCTCAGGCCCCGACGACGTCGAGCTGCCCGACGACGCGATCGAGGCGAGCCTGTTCGAGGAGGAGCCCGGCGAAGGGGGCAAGGCGGCCGGGCCCCTGCCCGGCGTGGTCGTGGGCGCGGGGCTCGCCGAGAGCCTGGGCCTCGTGCTCGGCGATGAAGTGCGCGTGATCTCGCCGCTCGCAGGGCTCGATACGTCGATGTGGCAGCCGAACGGCGGCGCGCCGCGCTCGCTCGACTTTCGCGTCATCGGCATCTTCCAAGCGGGCTTTCAGGAGTACGACACGCGCCTCGTCTACGTGGACGTCTACGAAGCGCAGCGCTTCTTCGAGCACGGCGACAGCGTGACGGGCGTGGAGATTCGTCTCAACGACATCGAGCGCGCACCCGACGTGGCGCGACGCCTCGAGACCGACCTCGGCGGCGGGCCGTACCACACGATGGATTGGCAGGAGCTCAACCACAATCTGTTCACGGCGCTCGAGGTGCAGAAGGTGATGCTGAGCCTCGTGATCGCGACCATCATCTTCGTGGCGGCGTTCAACGTGATCGCCACGTTGATCATGATCGTGCTCGAGAAGAAGCGCGAGGTGGCGATCCTGAAGGCCATGGGCGCGCGCAATGCGGGCATCCTCGGCATCTTCCTCGTGCAGGGTGTGGTGATCGGCGTGATCGGAACCTTCATCGGCCTCGTGCTCGGCGGGATCGTCACGGGTTATCTCAGCGTGTACACCTTCCCGCTCGATCCCAAGGTGTATCTGATCGATCACCTCCCGGTGCGCGTCAGCCCCATGGAGTTCGCGTACACAATCCTCATCGCGCTCGGCATCTGCACGGCTGCGACGCTGATCCCCAGCTGGTGGGCGGCGCGCCTCTTGCCGGCCGACGGCGTGCGCTACGAGTAACGCGCGGGCACTACGGCTGGAGCTGGTTGCGGAGACGTGATGCCGATGGAGCCCGACATGCTGTGCCTCGATGGACCCCGCGTCGCGCTGCGCATCGGCGAGCCGGCCGACGCGGCTGCGCTCGTGCGCTTCTATCGCGACAACGACGACTTTTTCGCGCGCACCCAGAACCGCGCGCGTCCGGAGATGCTCGAGCCCGTGTCGATGCAGCGCCTGCTCGCCCTGAGGAAGGCCGATTTCGACGCCGGGCGCGCCTGTCACTTCGTGGCGTTCTCGCACGAAGCACCGCGCGAGGTGCTGGCGGTGGCCAACTTCACCGCCATCGTGCGCGGCTACTTCCAGGCCTGCTATCTCGGCTACGCGGTGGCGGAGAAGATGGAGGGGCAGGGCATCATGCGCGAGGTCCTCGAGCTCGGTCTCGACTTCGTCTTCGGCCCCCTCGGCCTGCACCGCGTGATGGCGAACTACATGCCCGAAAACAAACGCAGCGGTGCCCTGCTCAAGCGCCTGGGCTTTCGCGTCGAGGGCTACGCCGAGCGCTACCTGCAGATCCACGGCGAGTGGCGCGACCACTTCATGACCGCCCTGCACGCCGAAGACTTTCGCCTCGTCCGAGCCCGCTCACGAGGCGCCTAAATTGTTCGCGGTCGAGCCTTGACAGTCGCGCCCTCCCGAGTAACTTACGGCCCACTTCGCGGGACTAACTCAGTGGTAGAGTGCAACCTTGCCAAGGTTGAAGTCGAGGGTTCGAATCCC
>CAYNOM010000660.1:0-4036 GCA_964398415.1 uncultured Polyangiales bacterium
TGGCACGCATGCCGTCGTGCCATCGCTTCTATCTGCGCGGGCTCGAGGAGTCGGAGACGGGCGAGCTCGCCCGGAAGCTGCTCGGCGAGGATCTGCCCGAGCACGTCGTCCGCACGCTGCACGACAAGACGGGCGGCAATCCGCTCTTCGTTCGCGAGCTCGTCGACTGGATCGAGGCACGCGGCGGAGCGCCCACCGAGATCGATGCGACGCCCGATCTGGCTCCGCCGGAGGTCGTGCGTCACGTGCTGCGGCGACGTGTCACCCGCCTCGGCGAGCAGGGCTTGCGCGTGCTGCAGGCCGCAGCCGTCGTCGGGCCGATGTGGGACGCGGCCATCGTCGAGAAGGTCACGGGCCTCGCGCGCGACAAGGTGCTGTCGGTGATCGACCAGGCGGTCGAGCAGCGCATCGTCATGGCGGTGCCGACGCGCGTCGATGCCTATCGCTTCGCCCACGACCTGCTACGCGACACCCTCTACGCAGACCTGCCCACGGCCTATCGCAAGCGCCTGCACCTGCTCGTCGCCGTGCATCTCGAGGAGCGCACCGCGTGGCTGGGCGCAGAAGCCGTGCGGGAGATCGCCCACCACCTGTACCAGGCCCTGCCGGACGGGGACACGGCGCGCGCGATCAGCTGGCTGCGCCATGCGGCGGAGCTGTCCGAAGAGAGCCACGCCTTCGAGGATGCCGCGCGTTACTACCGCTGCGCCCTCGACGCCACGCGCATGTTGCCGGCGGCCGATCCTGCATTGTCGGACGTGCTCGCAGACGCGCGCTCGCGTGCGCTCGAGAGTGCACGCCGCTCGCGCACCGTGAGCTGAGCTGCCAGCCCTCGCGGCCTTTGTCGGGTCAGGCTTCGAGTGCGTGCGCCGGGGGCACGCTTTCGGGCGGCTGAATGGCGCGCATGCCGAGCGCCAGCACCAGGGCCATGCCGTTGATGAGTGCGCAGCTCGCGAAGGGCGTGATCGGGCTGTGGGTGTACAAGAAGCCCGCCAGGGTTGGGCCGAAGACGCGACCGAGGCTCGACATGCTCTGGTTCGTGCTCAGAACCTCTCCCTGCCTTTCGGCCGAGGCCAGGCGTGACACGTAGGCCGAGATCGAGGGTTGCGTGAAGCCGTTGCCGACGGCGATCAACGCGCTCGCGACGAGCAGGGCCACGATGCCGAGGTCGGGCGCGATCACGAACAGCGAGAAGCCGGCGGTGAGCAGGGACAGGCCCACGAGGATCAGCGACGTCTCTCGGTAGCGCCCGGAGGCGCGCCGCATGAAGCCCCCCTGCACGAGCGCGCCCATGGTCCCCATGAACATGAACAGAAAGCCCACCTGCTGCTCGCTCATCTCGAAGGCGTCGCTCGCGTACAGCGCGTAGGTCATCTCGAGCCCCGAGAAGGCCAGGATGATCAGATGGTTGGTGATGACGGCACGCGAGATGCCTCGCGTTCCAAACGTCTCACGCATGGCGGCGAGATTGAGGGGCGACAGCGAGCGAGTCGACTTCGTGCGTTTCTCGGGCGGCAGCGACTCGGGCAGGGCGAAGGTGGCCCAGACGATGTTGATCGTGCTCAGGCCCGCGGCCACGAAGCAGGCCCAGGGGCCCACGCGTCCGTTGAGCGTGATGTGCGTGAGCACGCCGCCGATGCCGGGGCCGATCAGAAACCCGAGCCCGAAGGCGATGCCGAACAGCGCCATGCCCTTCACGCGCTCTTGGGGCGTCGTGATGTCGGCGATGTATGCGCTCGCCGTGCCGAGGTTGGCCGTGGAGATGCCGGTGGCCATGCGCGCCACGAACACCCAGAGGATGGTGTCCGCATAGGCGAGGGCAAAGCCGAGGGCTGCCATGGTGATGGCCGAGAAGAAGATCGACGTCAGCATCACGGGACGCCGTCCGATGCGATCGGAGAGCCGGCCCCACGCTGGCATGAACAGAAACTGCATGGCCGAGAAACTCGCGCCGAGCAGCGTCGCCACCCACGCGTCGACGCCGAAGTCGTCGCGGGCCACGAGCGTCAGAAACGGCATCACGATGCCGAAGCCGAGCAGATCGATGAAGATCGTGAGAAAGATGACGCCGAGGGACGGACGCTTGTTCATACCGCTGGGCCGGGTCTAGCACGACGCGGCCACGGGGCCTCCGCTATGCTAGGCGAAGATGGCCCGCGTCCCGCTCGACTTCACGAAGCCCGAAGACAACCTCTACGCTTTTCCCAAGCTCTTCAGCCGTCTCGACGGCGAGATCAACTTCGGCACCTATCGCGGCGTGTGCTTTGGGCAGGTGCCCGACCGCCCGCTTCTGCCCCTGTTTGGCCTGCTCGGCCTCGGCGTGAGCCGCGCCGTGCACAGGCCCGATGGGCGCATCGAGATCCTGCTGAAGGAACTCGCGTTTTACACGGATCTCCAAACGGGCCAGGTCCTCGACACCTGGAAGAACCCCTACAACGACGGCGAAGAGGTCGAGGTTTATCATGTGTACAACGACCCCCAGAACAGCCTCTGGGGGCTCACGATGCCCAAGACTCAGGTCGGCGGGCACCACCAGGTCGAGGCTCCGAGCGCGCCTTTGCTTTTGCCCTTTCAGGTGGAGGGCGACGACGTGCAGATGACGCTCGATCTGATCCTGCACTACCCGAACCTGCTCGATCCTGCGCGCTGGCCGCGCGAATCGGTGAGCGAAACGACCTGGGCCAGCGAGCACTGGACCTTCTTCGCGAGCCTTGCCGATCTCGAAGACCGTGCCCTGCCGAGCGCGCCCTATCGCATGCAGATGGAGCGACTGAGCCAGTGGCTGCCGTGGATGTTGATGGGTCGCAGTCGAACGCGAAGCGCACCACACCCCGGCTTCATGTTCGGTCGTGCCACGGCCCGAAAGTGTGCGCGCGGGCTCGACGACTTGCCCAACGTCCTGCGCGATCATGCCGAAAAGCACCACCCGGAGTTTCTCGAGCCGCCCGCCGCCTACAGCGAGCCCAACGTGTCGAGCCTGGAGACCTTCGCCCGCGATCGTACTCCCCAGTCTTTGTGAGGGCTGCCCCCTGCAATTCGTCTGGGTCCATGCGTATGCTGCGCGCCATGCAGCACACCCGACGTTTCCTCTTGGCGACACTTCTTTTTGCCGCGTGCGGCACCGACACCTCTGGCATGGGGGCAGGCGACGCCTCGAATGCCGGGCAGAACGACAACGGCGGCGGCGCGAACGGGGGCGACACCAGCGAGAGCGGCGGGGCGAACGACGGCTCGGGGGCGAGCGGAGGCACGAACGCGGGTGCCTCGGGGTCGAGCGCTGACGACGCAGGTTCGGGCGAAAACGACAAGCCCCTCAACTTCGTGGTGCTCGGCGACGGAGGAACCGGAGAAGCCGCCCAGGCCAAGGTGGCCGCGGCGGTCGCCAAGGTGTGTGAGGAGCGGGGCTGCGCGTTCGCGCTCTACCTCGGCGACAACATCTACGAGTCGGGCGTGAGCGATGTCGATGACGCCCAGTTCGACTCCAAGTTCGAGACCCCCTACGCGGCGCTCGACTTCCCCTTCTACGTCACGCTCGGCAACCACGACTACGGGGCGCGCGGCCTCGGCACCGAGTTCGCGCGCGGCGGCCATCAGATCGAGTACACCGCCAAGAGCATGAAGTGGAACATGCCCGACTATTACTACAGCGTGCGCAAGGGGCCGCTCGAGATCTTCGTGCTCGACACCAACTCGATCGTCATCGAGAGCGGTGTCCTCACCCCGCCCGCACCTGCAGACGAGCAGGCCGCCTGGCTCAAAGACGCCCTCACCAAGAGCGATGCGCCCTGGAAGATGGTGATGGGCCACCACCCCTACATCTCGAACGGCGACCACGGCAACGCCGGCAACTACGATGGCGCGCTCAGCGTGTTTTTGCCCTCGGGAGAGCGCCTCAAAGAAATCGTCGAGGAGAGCGTGTGCGGCAAAGCCCAAGTCTACTTCGCGGGGCACGATCACAACCGGGAGTGGCTCGAGCCCACGTGCGGCACGCACTTCATCGTCTCGGGCGCTGCGGCCAAGCTGCGCGAGCTCGCGC
>CAYNOM010000661.1:0-1986 GCA_964398415.1 uncultured Polyangiales bacterium
TCTTCCTGGGGAAAGAGTCGTGTCATGAAAGCCCTCAACCGAATCCGCGTTCTCGATCTGACCCACATGCTGAGCGGCCCTTACTGCGCGATGCTGCTCGCGGACATGGGGGCCGAGACGATCAAGGTCGAGCCGCCCAAGGGCGGCGAAGGGACCCGCAGTCTCTTGGCCAACGATCCCAAGAACTCGATCGAGGGCATGGGGGCCTACTTCCTCACGCTCAATCGCAACAAGAAGAGCGTCACCATCGATCTCAAGAGCGACCGCGGTCGCGAGTTGTTCTACGAGCTGGTGCGCGTCTCGGACGTCGTCCTCTACAACTTCAGCGCGGGTGTGGCCGAGCGCCTCAAGATCGACCACGCGCACCTCGCGGTGCACAACCCGCGCGTGATCAGCGTGTCGATCACGGGTTTCGGTGAGACGGGCCCGAACAAGGCGGCGGTCAGCTTCGACATGGTCGCCCAGGGCACCGGCGGTGGCATGTCGATCACGGGTGAGGCGGGCGGTCGTCCCATGCGCTCCGGGATTCCGATCGGGGATCTCGGGGGCGGTCTGATGGGCACCATCGGCACCCTCGCCGCGCTGCAAGCGCGCACCACCACCGGACGCGGTCAGCACGTGGACATCAGCATGCAGGACGCCCAGGTCAGCATGCTCAACTACATGGCCACGATGTACTTCCTGAGCGGCGAGACACCCGGCCCGCTCGGCAACGGTCACTTCGTGCACGTGCCCTACGACACCTTCCCCACCTCCGATGGCTGGGTGATCATCGCCGTCATCACCGACACCTTCTGGAAAAATCTCATGGGCATCGCCGACCTGCCCGAGCTCGACACCGAAGAGAACGAGCGACAGCCGGGACGCTGGAGAAATCGCCACGAGATCAACGCGAAGATCGCCGAGCGCTTCAAGACTCACACGTCCGCCTACTGGCTCGGCAAGATGCGCGAGGCGCGTATCCCCTGCGCACCGGTCAACAACTTCGAGCAGACGCTCAACGATCCGCATGTGCTCGCGCGCCACATGGTCGTCGAGGTCCCGCACCCGAACGGCAAGGTGACGAAGCAGGTGGGTAACCCCATCAAGCTGAGCGACACCCACGAAGACACCTTCACGGCGCCCCCCTTGCTCGGTGCACACACCGATGAGGTGTTCGCACGGCTGCTCGGCAAGACGCTCGCGGACATCGAGCGCCTGCGCAGCGAGGGGATCATCTGACATGGCCGACAAGCTCACCGTCTGCGATGTGGGCCCGCGCGATGGCCTGCAAAACCAGCCCACCCAGGTGTCGACGGCCGACAAGCAGCGCCTGATCGAGCTGCTCTACGGCGCGGGCGTGCGCTTCATCGAGGCCTCGAGCTTCGTCAATCCCAAGGCCGTGCCGCAGATGGCGGACGCCGACCAGGTGCTGCCCTTTTGTGCGCGCTTCCCCGATCTGCGCGCCATGGCGCTCATGATGAACGAAAAGGGCCTGGAGCGCGCCCTCGAGACGCACACGCGCGCCATCACGGTGGTCGTGGTGTGCTCGGAGACCCTGGCGCTGAAAAACAACCGCCGGCCTTCGAGGGAGACGCTCGAGACCGCGCGCAACATCGTCAACCTCGCAAAGCCGCACGGCCTCTACACACGGGTGTGCCTCGCGGCCGCTTGGCACTGCCCCTACGACGGTAAGGTCGATCAGGGTAAGGTGCTCGACTACGCCGCCGAGGTCTGGGACATGGGCATCGATGAGCTGTCTGTGGCCGACACCATCGGCCATGCCCATCCCTTCGAGGTGCGCGATCTGTCGCAGAGGCTCGTCGATCGCTACGGCTCGAACAGCGTATCGGTGCACCTTCACGATACGCAGGCCATGGGCCTCGCCAACGCCTTCGCCGCGCTCGAGGCTGGCGTGCGCATGCTCGATGCGAGCGTCGGTGGCCTCGGCGGCTGCCCCTTCGCCAAGGGTGCCGCGGGCAATCTGGCCACCGAAGACCTCGTGCT
>CAYNOM010000661.1:2086-4034 GCA_964398415.1 uncultured Polyangiales bacterium
GCGGGCGCGGACGTGGAGGCCAACCTGAAGACGGCCCTCGCCATGCTCGACAAGGTCGCCACGGTGAAGCCCGACCTCGTGGTGCTGCCCGAGTTCTCGAACCACCTGTCCTGGTACGAAAACAAGCAGCACTGCTACGACGTCTCGGTGCCCCTCGATGGCCCCTGGCTCAACGCCATCGCCGCCAAGGCCAAGCAGCACCGGATGCACGTCGTGGTCAACGTCACCCTGCAGCGCGCAGGGGGCATCGCCACGGGCACGAGCCTGCTCTACGGACGCGACGGAACGCTGCTCGCCCAGAACGACAAGCAAGTACTGATGGGCCACGAGAACGACTTTCTCGAGAAGGCCAAGGCACCCTGCCCCATCGTCGAGACCGACATCGGCCGCCTCGGCCTCTACGCCTGCATGGACGGCGTGATCAACGAGACGCCTCGGGGCCTTGGCCTGCGCGGGGCGCAGATCCTGTGCAACAGCCTGAACTCCTTCGCGCTCGACGAGGCCTCACTGCACATCCCGGTGCGCGCTCCCGAGAACCGCGTGTTCATCGTGGCGGCCAACAAGGTCGGTGCGCTCATCCCCGAGTTTCTGCTCGATCCCGTGAGCCAGGCGACGAGCATTCCGAAGAGGTTCTTGTACGGCGCAGGCGAGAGTCAGATCGTGGCGCCCGACGGCCGCGTGCTCGCGATGGCCTCGCTCGACAAGGAGGAGTTCGTCTACGCCGACATCGACCCGACACTCGCCGACGTCAAGCTGCGCCCCGATGGCACGGATGTGTTCAAAGCCCGGCGTCCCAAGCTCTACGCACCGCTCGCAGAGAAGCCCCCGGAGAAGCGCGAATACAAGCTCGGCGCGGCGGAGGCCAAGGTCTCGGTCTTTCAGCCCACCGGGCTCGGTGAGGCCGCGATCGAGGAGGCCGCAAGCGCGGTGCGCGACGCGGCCAAGCAGGGCGCAAAGCTCCTCGCGCTGCCGGAGATGTTTTGCTTCGAGAACGGCATCACGAGCGACCCCGAGGCCGCCGCCAAGCTGTCCGAGAAGGCGGTGAGCACGCTCGCCGCGGCCTGCAAAGAAGCCGGTGACATCGTCGTCGCCACGAGCCTCGTGACGAAGGAAAAGAGCGGCCTCTACCACACGGGCGTCGTCGTCCATGGTGCGGGCATTCTGCTCGCCCAGGGGCAGCTTCATGCGAGCGCGCGCCACCCGTGGTCGAAGCTCGTCGACGCGGTGAAGATCGAGCCGCTACCCTGGGCGCGGCTTGCGCTCATCGTCGGCGACGACGCGCTCTATCCCGAGAGCTTCCGCCTCGCCGCGCTGCAGAACGCCGAGGTGGTGGGTGTGCCCTTCACGCTGCTCGAGCGCTGGGAGATCGAGACCGGCCTCCTCGAGCGCAGCGCCGAAAACCGCGTGTGTGTGATCGCCGCGACGCGCCCGGCCTGTTTCGGCGCGAGCCTCATCACGACCCTCTGGGAAGACTTCACCGTCATGACGCCGTGGAAGGTGCGGCCCTTCGATGGCCACATCTCCTATCCGATCGTGA
Source organism: uncultured Polyangiales bacterium (assembly GCA_964398415.1). Taxonomy (GTDB): domain Bacteria; phylum Myxococcota_A; class Polyangia; order Polyangiales; family DASUME01; genus DASUME01. The sequence continues at coordinate 3,624 of CAYNOM010000661.1, forward strand.
CCCGCGCGAGCGCCGCTTCCGGGCTCACCACGGCCACCATCCATCCTGTGCACGCGCAGAACAAGTTCGTCTCGCAGAACACGAACGTGCTCGACGGTCGCCCTTGGCAGCTCGTCGATGCCATCGTGACGCCGCAGACCTGACGGGTCTGTTGCCAGGCAGCCACTGCGGTTCCCTTCTACCCGAAGAAGTCGCGCAGAAGGGCGGCGACTTGGGTCGGCGCGCGATCGCACGAGTAGGTGGTTTGGCCCTCGATCACGGCCCTCTTACCGTGTCTGAGCGCGCGGTAGCTCGGCTCGAGCAGATGAAACACGGTGTCCTTGTCGCCCGCGAACACGAGCGTGGGCACCTCGAGTGCGCGAAGCTGCCGATCGAACGCTTCCCAGTGCTCGAACACCGCGTGATAGCCCT
>CAYNOM010000662.1:0-4028 GCA_964398415.1 uncultured Polyangiales bacterium
CTTGGCCCGTGCACCCGGCGCTGACCGCCGTCGAGCGTCGCGCTTCGCGCCTTCAGCTCGAGCTCACCGACGATGACCTGGTCGTGGGCTACGTCGGAAACCTGGACGCGTACCAAGGGCTCGAGGTGTTGGTGTCGGCCCTCGCGCGCGTGACCCGCGACGAGCCGCGGCTCGCGCTCTTGGTGGGCACTGCGTCAGATGCGGGTGCGCTGCGTGGGCTTCTGCCCTCGGGCCTGCGCGTACGCTTGGTTCCCCTTGCCGATGACGCGACGCGAAGGGCCCTGCACGCGGCCTCCGATGTCATCGCGGTGCCGCGCAGGAGCCCCGGCGGGATTCCGATCAAGCTGCTCGACGCGCTCGCTCACGGGGTGCCGGTGGTGGCACAAGCCCGCGCGCTCGCGGGGCTTGGCTGTGTCGAGCTCTTGGCCCCCGTCCCCGACGACGACCCCGCGGCCTTCGCGGCGGGCCTGCTCACCACCCTGCGCAGCTCGCCCGGTGAACGTCAGATCAGGGGCGAAGCCGGACGTCGCTGGCTCGAAGCCCACATGAGCCCCCGGGCTTTCGTGGACGACCTCTTGGGGTCGACGCGCGTGTGATGTCGCCGGCTGTGTCGCCTTGACTTGTGCATGATTGGGATCACACGTGTCGGGCCATGTCATCGCCCAAAGGCCCTCCTACGGACGTCCCCTCGGTGCTCTCTCGCCTCAACCGCCCCAAGCGCGCGGTGGTGACGGCGGGTATGCCCTACGCGAATGGTCCCCTGCACCTCGGGCACCTCGCGGGCGCCCATTTGCCGGCAGACATCTACGCGCGCTGGCTGTCCATGTTGATCGGGCGCGAGAACGTCCTCTACGTCTGCGGCACCGACGAGCACGGCTCCACCACCGAGCTGTCAGCGCTGCAGGCGGGGCGGCCCATCCGCGAGATGCTCGACGAGGTACACGCTCGCCAGAGCCGCACCCTCGAGCGCTACGACATCGGCCTCGACGTCTACTCGGGCACCTCGCGCCCCGAGTGCTTCGAGATCCACAAGGCGCTGTGCCAAGACTTCATCCGCAAGCTGCAGGAACACGGGCTGCTCGAGAAGCGCACGAGCCGCCAGTGGTACGACCCCAAGGCGCAGCGCTTCTTGCCCGACCGATTCGTGCGCGGTCGTTGCCCCAACCCGAAGTGCGACAACGACGACGCCTACAGCGACGAGTGCGACAAGTGCGGTCACCAGCATGATCCGATGGAGCTGATCTCGCCGCGCAGCAGCATCAGCGACGCCACGCCCGAGATGCGCGACACGGTGCATTTGTGGCTCGACATGTGGGCGGTGTCCGAGACGCTGCGCGAGTGGATCCAGGGCAAGCAAAAGAGCTGGCGCCAGGCGGTGCTCGCCGACGTGCTCGATCGCGTGCTGCCGTCGTTGCTCTTCGAAGGTGAGCACGAGCCCGCATACAAGGCGCTGAAGGCCGAGCTTCCGAAGCACAAGAGCAAGTACGCGCCGGGCAAGCAGGTGGTGTTGCAGTTCGGGAGCAAACCCGAGCTCGAAACGGCGCGCGAGAAGCTCAGCGCCCAGGGCATCGAGACGAAGCTCGACGACGGCTGGGCCCATCGCTCGATCACGCGCGACATCGCCTGGGGCATCCCCGTGCCCGAGGGCGACCCCGAGCTCGCTGGCAAGACGCTCTACGTCTGGCCCGACTCGTTGATCGCGCCGATCTCCTTCTCTCAGGTAGCCCTCGCGAAGAAGGGCGAAGACCCCGCGCGCTACGCCGAGTTCTGGCGCGATCCCGAGGCGGCCATCTACCAGTTCCTCGGTCAAGACAACGTCTTTTTCTACGTGCTGATGCAGGGGGCCATGTGGCTCGGCACCCAGGCCGATCCGCACCGTCTGCCCGTCGCTGGCGAGCTTCAGCTCACCGACATCTTCGGCTGCTACCACCTGCGCGTGGCCGGCGAGAAGATGAGCAAGAGCCGCGGCAACTTCTTCACTGGCGATCAGCTGCTCGACGAGAAGGCCTACGAAAAGGATCAGATCCGCTACTACCTGGCCCTGCTCGGCTTGCCCGACAAGGCCTCGGATTTCGACGTCGAGAAGCTCGACGAGCGCAACAAGTTCCTGGCGGGGCCCATGAACGCGGCCTTCGAGCGTCCCATCTCGGCGGTGCACTCCAAGTTCGACGGACGCGTGCCCGACGGGGTGCTGCTCGACAAGGTCGTGTCCGACACGGTGCGCATGGTGCAGCGCTACGTGAAGGCCATGGAGAAGGCGAGCTATCCGAGCATGTTGTTCGAGCTCGAGAACTACGCGCGCACGATCAACTCGCTGTTCACGCAGTACAAGCCCCACGACGACAGACACCCCGAGGAGAGCCGCAAGAACGCCCTCTACACGGCCTTCTACGTGCTGAAAAACCTCATGATCATGCTGTACCCGTTCGTCCCGGCCACCATGGAGCGCCTGCGCGAGTCGTTGCGGCTGCCGGCGGACGTGTTTCGCCTGGATGAGCTGGGTACCCCGATTGCCGCAGGTCATGGCATAGGCGAGAAGCAAACCTACTTCCCTGCCGTCGAGGGCGCATCAGATTGACGTGAGCGCCCGGATTTTCCGTGTGAGCGCGGCTTTTGGTAATAACGTGAAGCATGTCGTCTGGTCCGCGCTCGTCTCGCCTCAGCCTGCTCTCTCTACCCTCCCTCGGGGCGCTCATCGCCTCGCAGCTTTGGGCTTGCTCCACCACCAACTCTGAAGCGGCCGCGCGCACCGAAACGCCGTCGGCCGTGGTCGAGGCCTCGGCGCAGCACAAACCTGTGCACGTCGACGAGGTACCCGAGCCGCAGCCGGCGCCCGCGCCACCCGCAACCGCGGCCACGCCCCGACGCGTGTTTTACGACCTCGCGACCCACGTCGACCACGCCGAGCTACGCCACGGCGACACGCTGCTGATCGACTTCGGTGTGCGGGGCGATGCCAAGTACACGCTCGGCGGCTGGAAGACCCGCATGCGCGCGGTCGAGCCGGTCGACGGCATCAGCGCGGCGTTCGTGCAGGGGGCCCATGGCGACGTGCTGCTCCCGATCCATGCCGCTGGGCCCGTCGTGATCGGGGCGCGCGTGAGGGCGCCGCGCGATGGTGAGATCACCGTTTACTTTGATGACCAAGTGATCGGACGCTTCAAGCAGGATCGCAACGCCTACGGCACCCTGACCCTCGAGCTGCCGGCGGACAAGGCGACGCGGGGGGAGCACATGCTGCGGTTGCGCGGCAGTGGCATGGCGAAGCTCGGACGCGAGAGCACGGCCATCGCCATCGACTGGGTGAGCGTGGGAACGAAGGCACACGCCCTCGCCGCGCTGCCCACGTTCGACGGAAAGTCCGCGTCGCTCGCGCTGACCGATGGCTTCTCCCTCGGTTACGCGTTCAAGGTGCCTGAGGGGGCTCGCTTGCAGGGCACGCTGTCGCCGGGCCAGGGCAGCTTGCGCGTTCGAGCCGTGCGCGACGACCTCAGCGTCAGTGAGCTCGGCAGCTTCGCGTCGGGTGGGCCGGTCGACGTCGACCTCGGCGCGCTTTCTGGGCAGATCGTGCGCCTCGATCTCACGGCCGCCGGTGACGTGGCGCTCGAGGCACCGCGCGTCACCATCGCCGAGCGCGCACCCGTGGCGCCGCTCAAGCCCGTGCGCAATGTGCTCGTGTACCTGATCGACACCCTGCGCGCCGATCACCTCAAGCCCTTCAACCCGAAGACGCGCGTGAAGACGCCTGGCCTCGACGAGCTCGTGGAAAAGGGCACGGCGGTGTTCACCTCGGCGCACACGCAGGAAAATTGGACCAAGCCCAGCGTGGCGACGCTGCTCTCGTCGCTCCTGCCTTGGGAGCACGAAGCTGTGACGACCGAAGCGGTCGTGCCGAAGTCGGTGCGCATGCTGCCCGAGATGCTCTCAGACCTCGGCTTTCACAGCGGAGCGTTCATCGCCAACGGCTACGTCTCCGACAAGTTCGGCTTCAACCAGGGCTGGGACACCTACCGCAACTACATCCGCGA
>CAYNOM010000663.1:0-4027 GCA_964398415.1 uncultured Polyangiales bacterium
CTGGGCGGGCACAAGCAGGAAGACGCGATCCGCGCAGCGCTGGACCGAGCGCGAGCAAGTGGTATTGGAGCTCGCCACTGAGTCGCTGATCAACTTGTACCTCAAGGACTGCGCCATGTCGGGCAAGCGGCTTCAGCTGCTCTGGCGTGCGAAGGCTTCCAAGGGGGCGGCCGAAACGCCTTCGGCTCGCGCTACCGCGAGACAGAATGTCCCACGTCGCGCGAGGCATTCTGTCTCATGGGACCAACTGGCCTGACTGTCGTTGGGGGCTCTTCCCTCGAGGCAAGCGCGAAACTGCGCGACACCGCGGGACAAGTGGGAGTCGGCGAAGTCGAGACCGGGAGCGATAGGCGCTTGGCCAGGTTTGTGCCTAGCACAGACCCGTCCGAGCGGGATGGCTTTCGCTACACATGGGGCGTGCGATGGCAGCCGCAGGCTACCCAAGGGGATACTAGATCATGAGACCGCAACGAAGTGTCTGGACGCTGGGGGCAACACTGTTGGTACTTACCCTCGCTGTCGGCTGCGATGACGACGGGACGAAGAACGTCTCCGATGGCGGAGGAGCCAACGCGGGTGACAGTGGTCCCGGAGGAGGTGATGGTGCGACGCCTGATGGTGGAGGCACCAGCGTACCGACCGTGCTCTCGACGCTGCCTGCCAGCGGCGCCACGGCCGTCGCGATCAACACGAGCATTGCTGCAACGTTTAGCGAGGCGATGGACCCCAAGACGCTGACGGCGACCACCTTTACGGTGACGTCCGGCGCCGCGGGCGTGTCTGTGCCAGGCCAGGTGATCTATGCGGACTCCCAAGCCGTGTTCTGGCCTGCTGCCCATCTCGCGAGCAACACCGCCATCGCCGCATCGCTCAGCACTCAAGCGAAGAGCGCAGCGGGTGTTGCCTTGGCCGAGCGCTATAGCTGGACCTTTACGACGGGCGACGCGCTCGCCGCGATTACAGCCGTAAGGCTTGGAACCGCGGCCAACTACGCTATCCTCGCCAAGACCGGAATTTCGACGGTGGCAATCTCGCCCATTACGGGGGATATCGGCGTGAGTCCGATCGATTCCACGGCGATCACGGGCTTCTCGTTGCAGGCTGATGCAAGCACCGAGTTTGCGACATCTGCCCAAGTGAATGGCAAGGTGTATGCGGCCGACTACAAAGCGCCGACGCCTGCCATCCTGACTGCCGCCGTGAGCGACATGGAGCTTGGCTTCACCGATGCCGCGAGCCGCGCGCCCGATGAGACGGAACTGGACGCGGGAATGATTGGAGGCAAGACACTCGCTCCCGGCGTCTACAAATGGGGAACGGGCGTGCTGATCGCGAGTGATGTCACGCTCGAAGGAGGGGCAACGGACGTCTGGATCTTCCAGATCGCGAAGGGTCTGACCGTGGGCAGTGGAGCCAAGGTTGTGCTGAAAGGCGAGGCAGTGCCGCAGAACATCTTCTGGCAGGTCACCGAAGCCGTGGAGATCGGCACCACTGCCCACATGGAAGGCATCGTTCTGAGCGCGAAGGCGATCACCCTGCGCACCAAGGCATCCATCAATGGCCGATTGCTGGCGCAGACCGCCGTCGTGCTCGATCAGAGCACCGTCACTCAGCCCAGCTTGTAGACGGCGGGAGCCCTGACTTCAGTTGTGAGCCGGAGAGCCGGCAGGGCCAGGCGGAGCGACGAGCTGCACGTGGCCATGCTTGCCCACGGTTTTCGACGCCAGGGGCTCTCGCTGGATGAGTGCGCGGGCTGCCTGGAATAGGAGGCGAATACTCTCGATCCCTGTCTGATCCCAGTACTCTGCCTCCAAGGGCTCGACCCGGATCACGGCGGCGTCCGCCGAGCCCTTTCCCTCCGGAAACCACAAACGGAACGCTTCCTGCCAATACCGCGCCAAATCGCTTGGGTCGGTAGAGGCCGTCGCAGAGCCGGTCAAGGAAAGGTAACGTGCGCCGCGTTGGAAGGTCAGCACCACCTCCGGCTGTGCCTCGATTTCGCTCAATAGTGCGGCATCGCGATGGGTGACGAAACGAAGCACGCCTGGATCGTGCATCGAGGCGACGTACATCGGTCGAGCGGCACGCCTTCCGTCGGCCCGCCGGGTCACCATCATCCCGATGTCGAAGTGCTTGAGCTGCCGCAGCAGGTCATCCATCTCGGCCGATGCGTTTCGACCAAGTTGTTGGGTCGGCCGCGTGCTGGCGTGTGCGGAAGCGGCATCGCCATAGCGACGTGCGGCTTCGCGATTGCCCTCCCCCTGATTCTTTGGCTTGTCCAAAGCGTCCTCCTCCTGGTTTGAGATGTCAGCGGGCCAGACAGCAACCACTGTGCCACCCGCCTCGACTGGAAGGACAGGGGCCTTGAGCTGAGCGCGCTCGCTGTCATGCAAAGCGCGGCGACCTGAGGCGCTCGAGGCTGTCGAGCTTGTGGTGTCGCTCGTCGAGGCCGATCTGTCGCAACAGGTCGGCGAGGCTCGCATGGTCGCCGTAGTCGGCGCTGAGTGCGCTCTGCCATGGATGCTCCTCGAGCTCAGGGTGCTCGGCCACGAAGGCCATGTACTCGTGCTCGGCATGATCTTCGAAGTCGGCATTGAGCGCGTAGCTCAGGCGCGGCTCGATCACGTAGAGCAACCAACTCACGTGGTAGTAGACGAGCGCGATCAGCTGCGGCAGGAGCCTATCGCGCAGCATGCTCTGGCGGACGCCGTCGCGCGCCAGTTGTTCTTCGAGCACGAGCAGGTGCCATTGCTCGTTGTCCTGGGCTGCGCGTGCCTCACGAACGAAGTCGAACACGCGTCGCGCGAAGCTGGGCGCGCGTGAGGTGTGGGTCATCGCCACATAGGCCACCTGCTCCCAGGCTTGGTAAGGCACACGCGCAATCAGCTCGAGCACACGAAACTTGCTCAGCGAACGGCCACGTCCGTAGACCACGTCCATCAAGGCAAATAGCCCGCGGGCGAGCAGGCCGTAGTGACGTCTCGGGGAGGTGAGGGTGTGCTGCTGCTCGGCGACCAGCGTCGGCAGGGCTAGGGCGGGTTGCATGCGGGCTCCTGTTCGAGCCGGTGTGTGGCGGCGCTCACGATGGGCGCAGCGCGCTCGCCGGCTTCTTGACCTGAGTGCTGAGCCATAGGTGGGGCCGACATACCCGCGTTTCAAGGGGGGTAGCTCGGCGTGGGTGGCCGCGTATCCTGCGACGTATGCAACACGCTGTTCGACTCTCCATGTGTCTCGCTCTCCTCGTCGGCTGCTCGGAGGAGGGATCCACCGCAAGCATGACCGATGCAGGGACCTCGGACGCGTCCGATGCCTGCGATACGAGCTCTGAATCTGGGCTCGAAGTGACGCTCGATCTGTCGGCGCTCGGCACGACCGCCGCAGGGACGACGCTGCACCCGGCGACCGCCATCGTGCTCGACGACATGGGCGCCGAGGTGGGGCGCGGTGAGGCGAGCTTCGTGCTCCCAGATCTGCCTGCAGGCGAGTACAGCGTGGTCTTCGAGCGCGTCGAGCTCGCGCCTTCGGGGGCCATGGCCGGCGCGGCCTACGGGCTGCTCGACGGCACCGTGCGCCGCGCCGAAGTGGTGGCCTGCGAACGCACGCGCGTCGAAGGGCGCTATCAGCCGCTCCCGAGCGCCGGCCGGCTCTGGGTCTCCTCGGGCGAGTCGCTCGCGGGATTCACCGAGGCTGAGCTCGCGGGCGGTACCGACGTCGAGGCCGATGCGCTGCTCAGCGTGCGCCTGGTCAACGACTTTCGGGGCTTTGCCTTCGACAGACTCGGCAATCTCTGGGCCGGCGTCGCGCCCACCTACGGCTCGCGGCTCATGTGGTTTGCACCCGAGCAGCTCACGGGGCGCAGTCAGATCGAGCCGAAGGGAGAGATTCACGCGAGCGTCTTCGACGACTTCGCGCCCATCAGCGACGTGATCTTCGATGCAGATGGCAGCCTGCGCGTGGCCGTGCGCAGCGCCGACAGCAGCTTCGCGGGCTTTGCGATCTGGACCCGCGCCCAGCTCGTCGATGCGCT
>CAYNOM010000664.1:0-4023 GCA_964398415.1 uncultured Polyangiales bacterium
GTGAAACAGGAGATAGCTTGCGATTGCGATGACGAGCGCGCGTCGGGCTTGTGGACTCATGGCCTTCCCTGATCTGAGGACACTTTCGTACGCACGGGCCGATTCAAGAACGCGCGCAAGAGACGCGAGACGTCGCGAGGTCGCTCTTCGTGGGGATAGTGCCCCGCGCCCGCGATGACGTGGAGCTCCGACGAGCGCAAGCGCGCGGCCATGTGCTCGGCATTCGTGCTCGGATTGTTGCGGTCGTGGGCGCCCCAAAGCAGCAGCGTGTCGGCCTGGATGCCAGTGAGCAGTCGATCGATCTCGACGTCCATGAACTGCGAAAAGAACTCACCGGTGCCGGCCATGTAGCTGTCCATGCGCGTGCCGAGGCAGAGGTCCTGCACCAAGTCGTCAGACACGAGCTTGGGCTCGACGAACGACTTGGCCACGAAGCGCCGGCGAAAGCTCGGAAGCGCGAACAGCTGCGCGCCGAGGCGCCCCATCGGAAAGAACATGTACCTTGCGAAGCTCGGGATCCCCGTGGCGAGGATGCCGGCGTCGACGAGCACCAGACGCTCGATGCGTGCGTCTCCGAGCGCCGTGTACGCGGCGATGGTGCCCCCGTACGAGTGACCCATCGGAATGGGATGGCGGATGCCGAGGGCGGAGATGAGCCCCGACACCACGCGCGCCTGGGAAGGGTAGCGATAGTCGAAGTCGGTGGGCTTGTCGGAGAGCCCGAAGGGCATGATGTCGAACGCGACCACGTTGGCCACGTCTTCGACGAGCGGCGCGACCTTGCGCCATGTGTACAACGAGCCGGCAAAGCCGTGCAGCATGATGAGCGTGGGCTTCTGTTCGTCGCGCTGCGCCGGATAGCTGCGGTAGCGCAACGTGTGCCCTGCGACTTGCACCAGGCGATCCTCGGGGCGCAACAAAGCGCTGCGCGGTGTCGTGACCCGGGGAAAGAACGCGACAGCCAGGGTCAGCGCGTACAGAAGGGCGAGCGCGACGAAAGTCGTGCGTACCCCGCGTCGCAGGCGTGAGGCGTCGACGACGCGGCTCATTTGATGAGCTCGACCAGAAGCCTGCGCAATTCTTGGTCGTCGAGACTGAGGGCGGAATCGCCGACGGATAGCTCCACGGTGCAGCTTCCCGGCGCGGACCCTGGGCGCACCCGCTCGACGAGGGCGATGTGCTCGCGTCGGGCGATGTCGGCGCTCGCGTGAAGCAGGCGCTCGCCGTCGACGGGGAACGTGACGTGCATCATGTTGGTGGGCGGCGGAAAGGGCGTCACCGACACGCCCTCGAGCTGCGTGAGTAGGTGAGCTATCTGTCGCGCCCGCTCGCAGTAGGCGTCGATGCGCGGCAAGCGCACGCGCATGCCCGCACGCGCCGCGAGCACGAAGGGATACATCGAGATGAGGTTACCGCCGTGTCGCCGCAGCCACACGCGAGCTTCGCGCATGGTGGCGTCGTCGCCGACGAGGGCCGCCCCGGCGATCCCGCCGAGGGTCTTGTAGAACGACACGTAGAGCGTATCGAAGGGCCGAGCGAGATCTGCGTACTCGAGGCCGTAAAAGGGCCGCGTTTCCCAGATGCGAGCGCCATCGAGATGAAACGCGGTGCCTGTGCGGCGGGCCCACGCAGCCATGGCCTCGACCTCGGACCACGGCGGCAAGACACCTCCGAGCTCGCGCTGCGGCAGCTCCAGCAGCAACGCACCCACCGGCTCGTCGAGGGTATCGAGGTCGCTGGCCGCGAGGGGTCTGTCTCGCGCGCCGATGAGTTGGGCGCGGAGCCCGTGCAGATGCTCGTAGGCGTCTTCTTCGTGAAGCGCGAGGTGGCTCGTGGGATGAAACGCGACGGCCGGGCGCTGGCGACGCTCGCAGGCGACGCGCAGCGCGATGAGCTGAGCCATGACACCGCTCGGCATGAACACCGCGGCCGGCTTGCCGAACAGGGCGGCGATCTCGGCTTCGAAATCTTCGATCACCGCCCCGGCGCCATAGTGATCGGCGCGCTCGTCGGCGCGCACTTCGTCGACCAGCGTCTCGAGCACGCGCCGCATGAGGCGTGGGCCGTGGCCGTTCAGGGAGCGTCGACATGCTCGGAAGGCGTCGTCGGGTCGCGGGACCTCTGTCACTAGCCCTCGCTCTCGCGCAACACAGCGTCCGCAGGGTGAGGAGGGCTCATGCCAAAAATGAGCAGAAATGCGCAATCCGTGGGTGCCGCGACGCTGTGCCGCAGTCCAGGGCCCATCGTGAGCGCACGCGAGCCCGTCACAGGGATCGTTTCACCCTCGTGGCTGAAGACAGCCTCGCCGCGAACGGGAATCACCATGACCGTCGACGGAGCGGAATGCTCCTTGAGCGCGCCTCCTTCGCGGACGGCTGTGAGCACCACCGTGAGGGTGTCATTCTTGACGAGAACGCGCGCGGATCTTCCCTCGCGCGCCACTTCATCCGACGCCAAGAGCTCATCGACCACAGTGTCTAGCTGAAAGCCATAGAACGTCGCAGGCGTCACGTTGATCTGCTTTGGCACGGGAGCCCCTTTCGCGAGGGCTTGGTCTACCACGGCAAGGCCATCCCCGCGACGCGCTTGGCCACTCCGACGGTCATCGCGCTGCGCACGCGATTTGCTGGCTCCCCCTTAGTCCGCGATCAAGTGTCGGAGCCACTCGAGCAGCGCGGTCGGAAGCAGCTCAGGCCGAGGGAGGAGCGAATAGTGACCGGCACCGAAGATGTGCGGGAGGTAGCTCGCAGCCTGACGGTCTACCGTGAGACAGAACGGGAAGATGCCCTGCAGCCTCGCCTCATTCACGGCCTGCGCCGTGTCCTCGATTCCGTACTGGCCTTCGTACTCGTCCACATCATTGGGCTTGCCATCAGAGAGCAGCAAAAGCAGCCGATGACGTGCAGGCCTTTGCATCAACAGTGTCGTGGCGTGGCGCAGGGCCGCGCCAGCGCGCGTGTAGTGCTCGGGCTCGAGCGCAGAGACGCGCAGCGCCACGTCGTCGCCGTAGCGCTCATCGAATGACTTGAGGGTGCGCACCGTAACAGCACGGGAGCTTTCGCCCGAAAACGCCAGCACGGAGAACGGATCCTCGATCGCGCTGAGGGCGCTGCACACGAGCAGCAGCGCTTCCTTTTCCACGTCGATCACCCGGCGCTTCTCGGAGACCCAACCATCGGTGGATCCGCTGACGTCGACCAATAGCAAGATGGCAGCGTCGCGTCGCGCTGCCCGTTGCGTCTGATAGATGGCCTGACGTGCGGGCCCCTCCGCGCGCAGATCGGCCTGCATCTCGATATACGCATCGAGGTCGAGCTCATCGCCATCGTCTTGCCTGCGCAGTCTGGTTCTGCGTGCGCGCAGCAGCTGAAAGCGGCGGCGAATGCTCTCGATCATCGAGGCGTGCTCTCGCAGGGTGTGACGCACCCACGCTTCAGAGCCGCGCTCTGCCGGCAAAAGGCGCACAGACGCACCCGGGTTGCGGTAGCACTGCGCACGATAGTCCCACTCCGGGTAGACGAGCGTCGTCGTCGCCTTCGCATCTTGCATGGCGAGCTTGCTCAGCGCCCCATCGAGCCCGTCCTCGGAGAGCAAGACTTCCTTGGCGCTGCCTGGCGTCTTGACCAAGCGCGCCTGTGCAAGCTCGGAGACGGAGTCCGCATACTCCTCGGCGGCTGTCTCTTCGTCGCGATCGCTCGGACGCTGCAGGCCGAGCGGATCCTCGGCGTGCTCATGGGGCTCGGAGGTTTGGATCATCCAGGCTCCCTGCCGCGCGTCCTCTTCGCCCTCCTGCTCCTGCCTGGCATCCGGACGGCGCGTAAGCCGTGCGCTGCGCGGCGGGCGCCTTGCCAACTCGGGCTCGCCCGTCCCTCCTTCGTCCACCTCGCGAGCAGCGGCCGGCGCACGCAAATCGCCGGTCCATTCGTCCAAGAACAGCACGCTGCCCTGAGCCCAGGAGATATGGGGTTCAGACCGCATCAGATCGTGCGCGAGCCTCGTGGCCTCAGACAAGAGGTCCGCCGC
>CAYNOM010000665.1:0-4021 GCA_964398415.1 uncultured Polyangiales bacterium
TTGCCTTCCTGCTGCTGGGGAGCTGGCCCCGTGAACAGCACCTCGAAGTTGTTGACGAAGGTATCGGTGCCGGCGATCACCTGCACGCGGTCGGAGAGGCGATAGCGCCACTCGCCGCGCAGGTAGATGTTGTTGACGTTGAGCTCGAAGTCGAGCTCCGGGCCTGCGCTGAAGTTCTGGTCGATGCGGCCGTAGCTGAGCTCGATCTTGTGGTCGAGCCGCGGAGAATACTGGTGCGTCCAACCGATCTGACCGCGATGGAATTGCACCCCCACCTGGATGGCGCGGATCGAAGGGTCGGAGTCGGGGACGTCCGAGAACAAGATTTCGAGCCTGTCGCTCGAGCCGTAGACGCCGAAACGTAGCTTGTCGCGATCGGTGGGGCGGTAGGTGACGAAGCTCTGGTAGTCGTAATAGACCGGCGCAGCGAAGGCGTCGAAGGTGCCTTCGGGGATGGTGGCCGTGACGACCTCTCCGAAATAGCTGCGCCGACCGCCGACCAGAAACGACGCCTTGTCACCGAGGGGCCCCTCGACCACGAGCGACGAATCGAGCGGCAGGTTCACATCCAGCACGCCGTGGTAGCCGTCGCTCGCGGGATCGCGGATGCCCACGTCGATGATGCCGCCGATCTGTCTTCCGTAGCGCGCCGAGAAGTTGCCCGGGTAGAAGTCGATGCGCTCGAGGGCGCGCGAGTTGATGAAGCTCGTGAGGCCGCCAAAGTGATAGAGCTGGTTGACCGGCACACCCTCGAGGAACACCTGGGAGTCGCCCGGCGCCGAGCCGCGGATCAACACGAGACCGGCGGTGAAGGGGGGCCGCGCCACGCCCGGCAACAGCTCGATGGTGCGCAGGGCATCGCCGCGCGTGCCTGCGACGCGGGTGAGCACCTCGCGCTCGATGGTGCGCCGCGTGACCTCGCGCGGCGGCGCCTTCACGCGCGCCACGGCACCGAACGACCACTCGTCGGTTTCGAGCGTGCGCATGCGGTAGGTGACCTCGGTGGCCTGAGAGACGGCGATCTCCTCGTCGTGCTCTTCGGTGGCGAGGCCTTCGCGATCGACGCGCACTTGGTAGACGCCCGCGGGCAGCTCGGTGAGGATCGCGCGCCCCTCGGCGTCGGTTTCGACACGTCGCGCGAAGCTCGGGTCGTCTTTGCGCGACACCAGCACGATCGCCTTGTCGACCGCGGTGTCGCCCTCCGCCTTCAGCACGCGCAGCTCGAGCTGCCCGGTCGTCGGCGCTTCAGGCTCGGGCTCTGCGGCTGCCTGTGGCAGCACGAAGTCGTAGCGAAACATGACCCGCGCGCGCATGGGCACGCCGTCGCGCGTGGCAGGCTCGAACAACGAGCGCCGCGCGGCGCTCAAGGCCAGCTCGTCGAAGCCACTGCCCACCGGCTCGCCGACCAGCTCCGCCTCTTCGACGAAGCCGTCCGTGCCGATCAGCAACTTCATCACGATCGAGGGTGTGAAGCCGCTGCCGAGCGCCCCTTCCGGATAGCCCGCATCGACCAGCACGATGAGCTTGGGTTGGGTGATGCCGGGGGCAGTGGGGGATGGCGTCGCGGGTGGTGTTTGAGAGGGCTCCGTGGGCGCCGCTTCGGCTTCGACCTCGTCGGGCTTTTCTTCGGCGCTGTCCTGGGCTCTCGCCTCGGAAGCGACATGCGAAAGCGCGAGCAGAAGCACGAGCTGAAGCAGGAAACGGGCGCGCAGGCGGTAAGCAAGTCGCGTCATGGGCACGGCAGGTCTATCAGTCGCTCTGCCTCGCCACAAGCGTTACGACTGCGCAGCGCATTGTGAGTCCGGCGAGTCGAAAGTAGGCTTGGCTGAGATGCGAAACCTTCCGCTGTTGTTTTTGATCGCCACGGTCGCCTGCGCCACGGGGCCGCGTGCCACACCCGAGTCGACGACCCCGAAGTCCGCGCCTGTGCCCGAGGGCGAGGAGCGGGCTCCCGACCTGTCGTTGAGCGTCGAGGGCGACGAAGGCGACGGGGTCGAACGCCTCTACGCGATCACGAGCAGCGAGCGCGCGCCACGACGCGGCCCCGACGACGCCAAGGTCACGCTGGCGGTGTGCTCCGACTTCGAGTGCCCCTTCTGCGCGCGGCTCAAGCCCACGTTGGACGAGCTCGAGCAAAACTACGGTGAGCTCGTGCGCATCGAGTGGCGCAACTGCCCGTTGCCCTTCCACGACAACGCGCTGCCGGCGGCCGAGGCCGCGATGGAGGTCTACGCGCAGGCCGGCGACGCTGCGTTCTGGTCCTATCACGACAAGCTCTTCGCCCATCAGCACGCCCTCGCCGGAGCAGACCTCGTCGAGTACGCGCGGGACATCGAGGGGGTGAAGCCCGAGGGCGTCGCTGAGGCCCTGGCCGATCATCGCCACGTTCCCCGCATCGCCAAGGATCTGTCTGCCATCGCCGAGTCGGGGGCGGCCTCGCGCGGCTTCGGCACTCCAGCCACGTTCATCAACGGGCGCCTCTTGAGTGGTGCACAGCCCTATGAAATGTTCGAGGATGCCGTCGAGCGCGCGCTGGCCGAGACGCCCGAGGCGCGGGCTGAGGCCCAGGCCCACAGTGACGCGGCCTATCCGATGGCCCGCGTACGGCACATCTTGATCCAGTGGCAGGGCGCCCAGGGCTCGAACGAGCGCGTGACGCGCACGAAAGACCAGGCCTTCGCGCTGGCCCAAAAGCTGCGTGATCAAGTCGTCGAGCAGAAGGCCGACATGGCCGAGCTCGCGCAGCAAAACAGCGATTGCCCCAGCGCGCCGGAGGGCGGGGAGCTCGGCCGCTTCACCCGCGGCGAGCTCGTGCCCGAGTTCGAGAGCGCCATGTTCACCCTCGCCGTGGGGCAGGTCTCGAACGTGGTGGAGACGCCCTTCGGTTACCACGTGATCCTGCGCGAGGAGTGAGCCGGCGATGACACCGCAAAAGGTCGTGCTTTATCACAACCCACGCTGCAGCAAGAGCCGTGAGGCGCTCGCGTTGCTGCAGGAAAAGGGGGTCGAGCCCGAGGTGATCGAGTACCTGAAGACGCCCCTCGATGCCGACGGGGTGAAGGCGCTGATCGGGGCTCTCGGCGTTCCGCCGCACGCGTTGCTCCGCACCAAGGAGGAGCCCTACTCCCGGCTCGGCTTGAGTCAGGCGAGCACGCGCGACGAGGTGGCCCGTGCCATCGCCGAGGAGCCGATTCTCATGGAGCGGCCGGTGTTGGTGGTGGGCAGCAAGGCCAGGATCGGGAGGCCGCCGCAGGGGCTCTTGGAGTTGTTGTAGGGGCACGGCACCGCACGGCCGTGGGCGGGCTCGCTCTCCTCACGTCTCGAGGGAGAAGGGCGTGAAGTTCGTCTCGGTGTCGTAGAAGTCTTCGTGCTCAGCGCGCTTGAGGGCAGCGACGACGCGGTAGGTGACCGGCGTGATCACCGCCTCCCAGCCCACCTTGAGGAAATAGTTGGCGACCATCACGCTCGTGAGCAGCTCGTTCGACCATACGCCGTAGAACGCGAGCGGATAGAACACGAGCGTGTCGCAGGCCTCACCCACGATCGTCGAGCCGATGGTGCGCGTCCACAGATGGCGCCCCCGCGTCATGATCTTGAGCTTGGCGAGCGTGAACGAGTTCATGAACTCGCCGCAGAAGTAACCGATGAGCGACGCGAGCGCGATGCGCCAGGTGCTGCCGAAGGCCGCCTCGATCACGGCTTGCCCTTCCCAGCCGTCGGCGGGTGGCATGTGCACGACCACCCAGCTCATGAACGACGCGAAGGCGAGGGCCGTGAAGCCCGCCCACACCACCTTGCGCGAGCGCGCGTAGCCGTAGACCTCAGTGAGGATGTCGCCGAACAGGTAGCTCAGGGGAAAGAACAGGTTGCCCGCACCGAACGCGAAGCTCGTGCCGAGCAGCGTGACCTGCGTAACCTTGCTGACGCCGATCAAATTCGCGCACAACAGCACGCATACGAAGGAGGCCATGATCAGGTCGTAGTACTTGTAGGCCCGCGTCTGCTGCTCCTGCTGGCTCAT
>CAYNOM010000666.1:0-4018 GCA_964398415.1 uncultured Polyangiales bacterium
TTGCCCGAAGTGGCAGGTCCACCGCACTCCCCAAGCCACCACGCCGATTTTCCCTTGTGCCTGCAGCTCGTTGCGCGGCCGATCGCCTTAACGCGGCCCGCGAGTTTTCGCCGAGACCCCTTAACGCGGTTTTCCCGTCACGCAGCGAAGCGGCCGGGTGCTGTCGTCTCAAAGAGCAATGAAGCGCGCGCAGCATACCCCAGCCGCCCCCGCCACGGCGCGCAGAAGCGGCTGCACGACCGCGGCAGGCTCGGCCCCCCCTTCTCGCTTTAGCTGCCCCGCAAGGCGCCTCCAGGGGCGCTGGCGCGGGGGCTGCCGCGGCGTAGCGCAGCGAAGCCGCGATTCGCCGCACCCGTGACAGCGCGGCGCAGCGAAGACGGTGCGCACGACCCCGTGGCGCACAGCATCATCGGCAACGCGCTCGAGCGCACGAGCGAAGCTGGTGCGCGGTGCGAAGGCCGGGCGGACGAGACGGGAGGGTTGCGCGCACGCGCGCGCAATCGCGCAGGGGGCGCGGCACGCTGCTTGTCACCCAGCGTTGGAATCATTGGCATTGCAAGTAGCGTGACGCGCCTTGGGCTCACTCGCGGCGCCCGGCGCGCTGGCCGCCGCGAGGAGACATAATCCCTCGGGATTATGTCTAGGTTCGGCAGGTCTGCCCGGTGGGCACGCGGCTTGTCCGCGCTCACTCACGAGTACTCTGCAAGCCGCGTGCGCGCCGGGTCATTTCGCAGATGGCGCTATCTGCGAAATGCCTGCCGAACCGACTCGCGGCGGGCTGCGCGCCGGGCGCGCTCACGTTCTCGCGTCCACCCGCGGCGCGCACCCGCGCTCACTCGTTGGATACCCAATCGCGTACAAAGAGAGCCCGGCACACCGCCCGCCGCAGGGGGAGCGACCGCAGGAGCGAGCCTGCGATCTGCGGGCGGTGTGCCGGGCTGATGCGGAATCGTGAGTGTCGTGGGGTGTCGTGCACCGCGCCGGGGGGGGCCGCGTTTACGAGCGCTGCGAGCGTAAGAGCGACACCCGGATCCAGCGTCTTCGTCGACGCTGCGAGGACACGGGCACGCGCACGCGCCACGGCGCATCGGGGTCGGGCTCGAGCTCGTGCTGCCAGCCGTGCCAAAACACCTGCTCCAGCCACGCTCGTTCCCACGCCCCAGGGCGCCTCACCCCGTCCATCACACGCCAGATCAGCTCCATCAGCGCGGCGCGAGGATCACCGCCCTTGGCCAAGAGGCTCAGCGCCGCGTACTGCTCCGCCGTCACCTCGAGCATCACCACCTTCATCGGCTGCGGCGTCGGCGTCATGGCGCATCCTCTTCGTCCTGGTCACCGCCATCGTCCTCCGCGAGCTCCTCCCCAGACTCGGCCACTAAAGCGGAGAGCAGCTCCGCGGCGCCTTCACGCTCACTCGCGCTCTCGCCGCGCGCCGCGCCGAGACGCGCCCCGGGGTGCGTCGCCGCGTGGATCTCTTGCAGCTTGCGGATCGAGACCTGCGTGTAGATCTGCGTCGTCTTCGGGTCTGCATGTCCAAGCATCTCTTGGATGAAGCGAAGCTCCGCACCACCCTCCAGCATCAGCGTCGCCATCGTGTGTCGAAGCAGGTGGCACGACCCCGTCTTCTCGATCCCCGACGCCTTCACGTACTCGCGCACCAGCTCTGTCAGCCGCGTCGGCACGAAAGGCTCGCCCACGTTCGTCACGAAGAGCGTCGTCTCGTTCGCATCCGTCAAAAGCTCGCTGCGCGCCTCGCGCACGTAACGCTCCACCCACCTCAGCGCGCGGTCCCCGATCGGCACCACCCGGTCCTTGTTCCCCTTGCCCTGGCGCACCACCAGCGTCTGCCGCGTCGCGTTCACGTCGTACACCGCAAGCCCGAGCAGCTCCCCGCGACGGATCCCCGTCGAGTAAAACACCTCCAGCATCGCACGGTCACGAAGCCCAAGCGGCGTCGACAGCTCCGGCACCGACAAGAGCTGCTCCACCTCCGACACCGTCAGCACCTGGTGCGGAAGCCGAGTCTCGAGCCGCGGCAGCTCCAGCTCCGAAGCAGGGTTCGAGAGCAGCACGTTCTGCTTCGTCAGCCACCGAAACAGCCCCCGCACTGCCACGAGGCGCCCGTGCTGGCTTCGGTAGCTCAGCGCCTTGTCGTTCGCCTGACGCAGGAAAAATAGGTGCCGCTGATAGCGCTCCAGGATCGGCTTCGTGACCTCCTGCGGCGTCCGCAAAGAGCGCTCCTCGCACCAGCGCACAAACAGGCTCAGGTACACCTCCCGGTTGCGCACAGTCGCCGACGCGTAGTTCCTCACTCGTAGCCACTCCAAGTATTTCAGCGACCACCGCGTCAGAGACCCCGCAGGCGACGACGCATCCAAGAGCGCCTTCTTCACAGGCTTCTTCTTCGCCATCAGTTCGCCTCGACCGCGCGCGACGACAAAGGCCCCGGCTCCACTACGCTCAGGTGACGGCTGTACGACTGCCCGTTCACGCGCGGCCCCGTATCTGTCTTCCCAGCTCCACGGACCGGTTCATCTACCCCGTTGAGATCACGCGATAAAACCGGTCCGGCGCCAGCCGGACCGGTTCCGGACCGGTCCGCCCTTTTTCCGGACCGGTTGTCGTCGTAGCTAAAGGACAGCGCGTACAGCTGCCGCTGACGATGCTCACGATGACCCTGCACCGTCACGTACTCCAGCTCCACCAGCCGCTTCAGCTGCACCTTCACCTGCGTCGCGCTCCACGACGCGTGATCGCGAAGCTGGCGCTGCGTGAAGCGCACACTCCCTGGCTCCACCCCCTCCTCGCGCGCAAGCACCTGCACCAGCTCGCTCGCCAGCACAAACAGCGCGCGCGTCTGCGGCGAAAGCTCATCCAAGCTGCGCGTCAGCACCTCCCCGCACAGCTTGTCCGCCACCGCGAGGTCCTCGCGCGTCACCTCGATGTAGCGCAGCGTGGCGCCGCCCCCGAGCTCGGCCGTCTTCACCGGGCGCTGGTGCTGGTGCAGCAGCGCGATCGTGTCGATCAGGCTCAGGTACTTCGCATGGTCGCGCCGCGTGCGCGTTGCCCCATCCGAAAACGACAGCTCGCGCGCGTATGGATTCACCACCGCGATCGGCTTCAAGAGACGCTGCGCGTTCTGGTGCAGCGCCATGATGCGCCCACGCTGCTGCTTCGCCAGCAGCCCCTCGAGCGTGCGCGCCTCGCGCTGCAAGCGCTGAATCGCTCGCGTCTGCTCTCGGCCCTCATCCACCGTCAGCACCACGCAGCGATTCAGAAGCTCCTCGTCGATCTCGATCGACGTCGTCGTCAGCATCACCATCACAGGGCCCGTCACCCGGTATTCGTGCGTCATCAGGCGCCCTGTCGCCGGGTCTTTGCCCGTCGACGCGATCGTCAGCTCACCGCTCGATTGCAGGATCTTCAGCGCGTACGCCGCATTCGTCGCGCCCTCTTCCTCCGCGATCGCAAGCACCTTGTGCTGCAGGTCCGTGCCGCCCATGTAAAACAGGCTCTGCCCTGTCATCGCGCTGTACGACACCTGCTCTTCCTCAGGCACAAAGCGCAAAATCGCGTCCATCAGCGAAGACTTGCCCGCCGCAGACGACGACTGAAGCACCACCGCCAGCGGAGCCTCGAGCTTCCGGCTCACCGAGGCCAGGTACCCCACGAGCTTGTTCGTCTCTTCTCCAACCACCCCGCAGCGCTCAAAATCGGCCAAGATGCGCTCAAGGAGCTTCGGGTCCTTGAGCAGCGCCAAGGCCTCCGCGCGATCGGCCTCGCTCATCGGCGGCGCCTCAGCCTTGGGCGCCAGCTTCTCCTTGAGCTGCGCTTCGACACGCTCCTCCAGCGTGAGGATTACCCGGCCGAAGTCGCCCTTCAGCACACGCTCGTCCTCCTCCAGCTCTTCGCGGGCTTGCTTCAGAAACGCACCACGCGCTCGCGCGCTCTCGATGTCCAGCGTATCCGTGAAAAACAGCTCCCCGCGCGTGATCCGAATCGTCACCTTGATCGACGC
>CAYNOM010000667.1:0-4018 GCA_964398415.1 uncultured Polyangiales bacterium
CAGGCGGGATTGTTGTAGGAGTAGCCGGCGCGCGGCACATCTGCGACGAACCCTGGCACGGCTTCCATCTGGGCTTCGACGATGCTCGCGAATTGCAGCACCACGCCCAGGATGCCCATCCACACACGCTTCTTCATGGGATCCTCTCCTCGCTGAGAATTCGCGTAAGACGCCTCGCCTCGCGCGAGCTCACCTCCTCGTCGGTCGCCTCGTCGTCGGGCAGCTCGTCGTGTCCCGCAATGCGGTGCAGCAGGTAGTCGATGCGGCGCGTGCGGTGGGGCTCGGGAAATGCCTCGGTAGCGGCGTACAGTCGCTCGTACACCTCGCCGATCTGCCGCGTGCGCACGCTCAGCGAGGCTTGCCGGGCGCGCGCGGCACCTTCGAGCTCGAGCGCCGTGTCTGGCTTTGGGTGCTGCGCGTCGTCTGCCTGCGGGCGGGGGTCGCGTGGGGCGGGCCGCGCGAGCACGGCGGCATACACGCTTCTGCCCCAGTCTTCGCCTGCGGGGCTCGAGGGCACAGCGCCCAGCAGCTCGTCGGCCCGCTCGGCCATCGCCTCACGCACCGCCACCGCGAGCTTCTCCGTGGCACTCGTTTTGTCGTCGCGAGGCCCAGTGGGCGCGTCGACCGTCACACGTTCACTGGCTTCGCGAGTGGCAGAAGGCTCACGCGCATCGCGCGCAGTCGTACCGAGGACTTGCTTCGACGCTTGGGATCCGAGCGCCAGAGCCATCACGAAGAAAACGAGGGCGACAGGCCACAGCTGTTTCACGCAGCACCTCCGCTCCCCTACTTGGAGAGACGAGAGGGATTTTCGACACGTGTGATCGCGTATCCCTACGAGCCCGGAGGCGAGACCTCGAAGGACCTCACGAGCTGACCCGTCAGATGCAGCAGGGCGGCGTGGGACTGCACGAGGTCGGCCCGGGCTCGAAGAAGGCGAAGCTCGGCGTCGCGCACCGTATCCTCAGCCTGCACCACGTCGAGGGCGCGCGCCGAGCCGCTTTGAAAGCGTGCGACCTGCGCGTCTCGCTGGGCCGCGGCGAGGGCAACCGTGCGTCGCGCGAGATCGATGCGGCGTCTTGCGGCATCGAAGCGTGATAGCTCGGCGTCGAGGTCTGCGCCGAGGCTCAGCTCGAGGCTCTCGAGGGCGCGCTCCGCAATCTCGACGCTGGCGCCCGCGCTCGCCGCCTGGGCCCGCTCGCGCGCTCGCGTGAGGGGCGCTTCGTAGCTCAGGCTCACGTGGGCGCTCACCGCTTCGAGCGTGGTGCTCTGGCGCAGGGCAGGCGCGGCGTTTTCGTTGCCGAGCCCCTGCGTTTCGACGTAGCCGGTGAGGTCGAGCCGCGCTCTCGAAGGATCGCTCGCGACCTCTGCGCGCTGCCGTGCCAACGCAACCTGTGCCCGCTGCGCGAGCACGGCCGGGGATTCGCCCAGGGCCAGCTCGCGCAGGTCGCCCGTGGGGCGCTCGGGAAGTGGCGGCTCACCGCCCGGAGCCCCCTCGGGCTCTGTGCCGAGCAGGCGTCGTAGCTGGGCGCGTCGCGTCGCGTAGTTGGCCTCTGCGTTTTCGATGGCCTCCTCGGCCGCGGCGACGCGAACCTCGAACGAGAGCACGTCGGCGGTCGCGAGGGTTCCGGTGCGCTCTCGGGCCAGGGCATCGTCGCGCTGAAGCAGCGCGCTCTCCCGATTGCGGCGCTCGATGTCGAGCGTTTGGGCCGTGACCCACAGCTCCCAGTGGGCCTGCAAAACGTCTCGCACGAGCTGGCTCAGCACGCGATCGCGCGCGTGCAGCGCGGCGCTGCGCTCGAGACGCGCGCTCCTCAGCTCGGCGAGATTGACGGCGTGGCCCGCGCCACGCAAGAGAGGCTGCGTCACCGAGATGCGCGCCCTCAAGCCGTAGCCGGGGCCCAGCGTCACCACGTCGGGCATGGCGGGGTTGATGGTGGTCTCGACGCGCTGGTAGTTGCCTTGTACGCGCGCCGAGACGTCGGTGCCGAGTGCGAAGCGCTTGCGTAGCTCGGCGCCTGTGGTGACCTGATTGACGCGGGGCGTGACCACGCCGCCCAGGTTCAGGCTCGGGTTCTCGGTGTGGGTGTAGCCCGCATCGAGCAGCAGCACGGGCACGTAGCGACTGTCGGCTGCGCTCAGGTTGTGCTCGGCCCTTGTGAGCTCTGCCGCGGCGCTCTGCCCGTCTGGGTTTTGCTTCAACGCGAGGTGCACGGCGTCGAGCGCGCTGAACGTGGGCGCGTCGGCCTGGGCCTCGGCTCCGCGCGTGGCGAAAGCGAGGCATACGATAACCACGACGACCACGACGAGCTGCGCGCCTCTACTCATGGCGCAGGGCCTCGATGGGCTCGAGCTTGGCCGCGCGGCGCGCCGGAAAGAAGCCGAACACGATGCCGATCATCGCTGAGAAGCCCACCGCGATGGCCACCACCCAGGCCTCGACCACGATGGGCAAATCGAGCTGTTTCATCGCGATGATCGAGCCGCCTAGGCCGAGGATGATGCCGAGGAGGCCCCCAAACGACGAGAGCATCACCGCTTCGATCAGAAACTGCAGCAAGACCTCGCGCCCACGCGCGCCGATGGCCAAGCGCAGGCCGATTTCGCGGGTTCGTTCGGTCACCGACACCAGCATGATGTTCATGATGCCGATGCCGCCGACGAGCAGGCTCACCGCCCCCACAGCACCGAGCAGCGCCGTGAGCACGCCCGTGATGCTGCCCAGGGTCTTCGCGATCTCCTGCATGTCGCGCACGCGAAAATCGTCTTCTTGATCCTTTTGGATGTGGCGACGCTGGCGCAGGATGCGCTCGATCTGTGCGACGGCCGCATGGGTGGAGCGGCCTTCGGCCACCGACGTGAAGAACACGCCGATGTACGAGTCGCCCGAGATGCGGCGTTGAAACGTGCGCAGCGGCATCACGACGAGGTCGTCCTGATCATCGCCGAAGGTGGACTGACCCTTCGAGATCAAGACGCCGATCACCGGACACGACATGGCGCCGACGCGAATCTCGCTGCCGATCGGGTCGAGCGCGCCGAAGAGCTCCTTCTGGATGGTGGCGCCGATGACGCAGGCCGCGCCACCGAGCAGCTCGGCCTGGGAGAACGTGCGCCCGCGCGCGACGGGAAAGCCGCGCACCTCGAACCACTCGTTGGTGGAGCCATGGACCACCGTGCTCTTGTTCTTGTTGCCGAACACGACCAGCTCGCCGCGACTCGAAGCGGGGGCGAGCCGTCCGATGGCCCCCGCCTGCTCGGTGAGCGCGCGCGCATCCGCAAGCGTGAGCGGCGGTGCCGAGACCGACACCGTGCCCCGACGCGCGCTGCCCGGTGACACGATGATCAGATTGCTGCCGAGCTTCTCGACGTCGGCGGTGACCTTGGCCGTCGTGGCCTGCCCGAGGCTCACCATGGCGATGACGGAGGCGACGCCGAGCACGATGCCGAGGGTCGTGAGCATCGAGCGCACGAGGTTTCGACGGATCTGGCCGAGGGCCAGCATGAGGGCGTTCCAGATCACGCGGACGCCTCCACGGCCTGCGCCTGTTGTAGGTCGTCGCCGACGATGCGTCCGTCCTTGACGGTGATGACGCGTGACGTTTGCTGGGCAATCTCCGGCTCGTGGGTGACGATGAGGATGGTGAGACCCTGCTCTCGGTGAAGTCGCGCGAGCAGCGCCATGATCTCGTCCTTGCGCGCCGTGTCGAGGTTGCCCGTGGGCTCGTCGGCGAAGAGCACCCTGGGGCGCGACACGATGGCGCGCGCGAGGGCGACGCGCTGCTGTTGGCCCCCCGAGAGCTGGCTTGGCGTGTGAGTCATGCGGTCTTCGAGCCCGACGGCTGCGAGGGCTTCCCGCGCGCGCTTGCGCCGCTCTTGGCGGGGCACGGCATGGTAGATAAGCGGAAGCTCCACGGTTTCGAGGGCGGACGCGCGGGCGAGCAAGTGAAAGCTCTGAAACACGAAGCCGAAGTAGAAGCGTCGCAAGAGGGCGCGGCGATCGGAGTCGAGGCCTTCG
>CAYNOM010000668.1:0-4007 GCA_964398415.1 uncultured Polyangiales bacterium
TACGCGCGAACGAGGGCGAACGCGAAGATCTCTTGGGGGATTCGGCTCGCATCGCCGAAGCGACCGACGCCATCCGCGGGCTGCTCGAGGGCTCGGGCGCTTCGGTCACCGAGACGTTCTCGGAGATTCCTGGCATCCGAGTCGATCTGCCGAGCGAGGAAGCCCTGGAGCTGCTGGCCGAGCATCCGAACGTCGACATCATCGACCTCGACGAAGGCGGAGGGGCGAACCTCGACCAAAGCCGCGCTTGGGTGGGTGTCGACCGACTCTACAGCGAGGATGTCGTGGGCGTCGGCCAGGAGGGTCGCGTCAAAGTCGCCGTGCTGGATACCGGCATCAACCGCGCGCATCGGGCGTTCGGCGACGGCCTGGGAGGCTCGCGCATCGTCGACCGAGCGTGCTTCTGCGCCACCGACCGCGTCGGCGACAAGTGCTGTCCGGATGACCCCAACCCGAGCGACGCCGTGCCGGGCAGGTTCGTGGACGATGACTCCGGTCACGGAACCCATGTCGCCGGCATCGTCGGCGGCAACGGGGTCGGGTCGCCCCGTGGCATCGCCCCCGGCGTGGACCTCGTCATCGTGCGGGTGATGAACGACAGCTCGTTCGACAGCCTGAGCGACATCATCCGTGCGCTCAACTGGATCGCGGACAAACACCCCGACGTGGCGGCCGTGAACATGAGCCTTGGCACCCGGGCCACCTACGTGGGGGCTTGCGACACGGCGAGTGCGACCAACCTGGATCTGCGAGACTCCGTGGAGCGCATTCGCCGAAACGGTGGCGTCGTGACGGTGTCGACAGGCAACGACGGGCAAAACGCCATCCAGTCTCCCGCGTGTCTGAGCAACACCATCGCGGTCGGTAACGCGGACACCGTCTGGTCTGACGCACCCCAGCCCAACTGGTCCTCCAACGGCGGACCGATGCTCGACCTCTTCGCTCCTGGTACGGACATCGTGTCGGCCTACCGAGGTGTGCTCGACGCCGCGGGGCGACCGGTCGGATCGACGGCCCGCGATGCGACGGGCGTGATGACCGGAACGTCGATGGCTGCACCACACGTTGCGGGCGCGGTGGCCCTCCTTCGCCAGCTGTATCCCAAGGTGCCCGTCGAGGCGATCGAGGGTTGCCTGCGTGCCGACACGAAGCGCATGATCAACCAGTTTGGTTTGTCGCGCCCCATGCTGGACGTGCCCGCCAGCATCGCCTGCGTGGCAGACACCACCGCGACGTGTCCTTCTGCTGGACCGCAGGGTGATTGCGCACAGGCCTGTGTTCGCGAGCTGGCTCCCGGCGAACGGCTCGATGGCGAGCAGAGCTTGTGCCACGGAGAGTACCGGCTCGGTCTCGATGCCACGGGCGACCTGGTGCTGCGTCACGGAGACGCCGTGAGATGGCGTGCGGACATCCGCGGCGGCGAAGAGCTGGTCATGCAGCGCGATGGCAACCTGGTCGTGTACGACGCGAGCAATGCGTCGCGCTGGTCCTCAGGGACCAGCGGCAACGCAGGAGCGGTGCTCGAGCTGCGGGATCGCGGAAACCTCGTCGTCCATCGCGATGGCAGCGTGCTGTGGGAGAGCGGCGTCGACACTTGCGTGGGCTCACGGCTCGATTCGCAACAACGCCTCTTGCCAGGCCAGCGCGTGTGTTCTCGGAACGGCGCGTACCAGCTCGGCTTGAGCGCAGCGGGCGACCTGACCCTGTCACGCGCGGGCCGGCCCCTGTGGCGCGCGGGCGTCAGCGGCGGAGCGGCTCTGAACATGCAGGGAGATGGCAACCTCGTGCTGCGCGACGCAAGCGGCGCGAGTCGCTGGTCTACGCGTACGGATCGGAACACGGGCGCCGCCCTGAGCGTGGGAGACGACGGCAACGTTTCGGTTCGCGCCGGTGCGGGCGTGCTGTGGCAGACGGGCGTAGTCGATGCCTGCGTGGGTCAGAAGCTCGCGCGAGACCAGCGTCTGAACCTGGGCCAGTTCGTGTGTGCGGACGCGGGCGCCTATCGCTTCGGCCTCGATGCTGACGGCGATTTGGTGCTGCTCGGTGTCAGCCAGGTGCTGTGGCGATCTGGCGTCACCGGCGGCGCCATGCTCGCGATGCAAGGCGACGGAAACCTGGTGCTGCGCAGCGCAAGCAGGGCCTCGCTCTGGTCGTCCCGTACCTCTGGCAACGCAGGTGCAGAGCTCGAGCTACGCCAGGATGGCAGCGTCACGGTGCAACTCGCGGGTCGCGTGTTGTGGCGTCAGGCGCCCTGAAGACCTTGGCCTCGTCGTGACACTCCGCGCGGACGGCAAGCAGCCGTCCGTAGTGCGTCGTGCGATCGGCAAGCGTCGTCGCGGCTTTCGCCTCCGCAAACAGCTCGGTCTCGGCGTTTAGCCGTGTCCGAACTTGCGCGGGCTGAAGCGACCCTGGTGCTTGCCGTGTGAGCGCAGCTCGCGGCGTGGCGCGGGCTTCGGGGCGGGACGCGGCGGGCGCGTGTCGATCTCCGTGAGCGCGCGAGGCGCGCAGGGGCCGTCCTGGGCGAGGCGCGCCAAGAGAGCCTTGACGAGCTGCTCGGGCTCCATGGCCTCGAGCAAGCGTTGGGCGAGCTCTGCGTGGGCGTCTGTGCCCTCGATCTCAGCGCTGAGTTGCTCGAACATGCGCTCGTCTGCGGCCTGCTGGACGTCTTCGACCGAGGGCGGCGGACACAGGCGCGCGAAGATGCGCGCCCCGCGCAAGAGCATCTGGGCAAAGCCACGCCGGTCGGCGGGAACGAGCAACACGCTCGTGCCCTTGTTGCCGGCGCGACCGGTGCGACCGCTGCGATGGGTCAGCGTCTCGGGGCCGTCGGGCAGGTCGCCGTGGATGACGCGCTGTACCTCGGGGACGTCGATGCCGCGGGACGCGACGTCGGTGCACACGAGCACGCTGATGCTGCCGTGGCGGAAGGCGTCGAGGGTGCGTGTGCGCTCGGCCTGCGCGAGCTCTCCGCTGAGGGCCGCAGCGCGAAAGCCGTCTTTGATGAGGCGCGTAGACACGGTGCCCGCATCGGCGCGGGTGCGCACGAAGACGAGCGTGCGGTCGTCGGGGGACATGAGCAGCACGTTGACCAGGGCGGCGTAGCGCTCGCCGGGACGCACGAGGTGCACGAGATAGGTGATGTCTTCGTGGGCCTCTTCGGGCGAGCTGCCGGCCACGAGCTTCGCGTTCTTCTGGTAGCGATTGGCCAGGGCCTCCACGGCGCGCGGGAACGTGGCGCTGACGAGGTGGCGGCGGCTGCCCTCGGGGCAGGCTCCGAGCAGGCTCTCGAGCGCTTCGCGGAAGCCGAGGTCGAGCATCTGATCGGCCTCGTCGAGCACGGCGGCTTCGACGGCCGACAGATCGAGCGCACCGCGCTCGACGTGATCGCACAGCCTTCCCGGGGTGCCGACGACGATGGCGGGATTGCGCGCCAGGGAGCGGCGCTCACCGCCCACGCTGGTGCCGCCGGTCACGACGCACACCTCGAGCCCGAGCTCTGCGTACAGCCATTGAAGCTCGCGACCCACCTGGGCTGCCAGCTCACGCGTGGGGGCGATCAACAGGGCGCGGGGCGCGGCGGCGCCAGGCACGGCGAGGCGCTCGCGCGGCGCTTCGAGCATGGAGCCGAGCACGAGGCCGAGGGCGACGGTCTTGCCGGAACCCGTTCGCGAAGCGATGCGCAGATCATGGCCCGCATGGGCGGGGTCGAGGACGGCCAACTGTACGGGCGTCAGCGAGCTGAAGCCACGGCGAGCCAAGGCACGCGCCAAGGGCGCGCAGATACCGGGAAAAACGTCGAGGGAGGACATGAAAGGTCCGCGATGCTGACACCCCTGCCGGGCAATGTCGAGCGCTTGGCCCGATTCTCGCTTTCTGGGGCCCGCTCAGGCGGTCGGGAAGTACGACAGCTCACGCGATTTCAGTCAGCTCTTCAGTCACTCGGCGGGAGCAGGGTGATCGTGTCCCTGCCGATGGGGTGTGGACGGGCTCCGGCCACGAGCTGCATG
>CAYNOM010000669.1:0-1047 GCA_964398415.1 uncultured Polyangiales bacterium
CAGCGTCGACTGCTTGTCGCCCGCGGGGCAGGGGAAGTCTGCCTCGCTGGGCAGCTCGATGCGCGGGGCATGATGGCGCCGCTCGCTGTCTTTCGCGAAGGGGGCGTTCGCCACACGCTTCTCGACCTCGGCGATGCGCGCCGAAGACAGGCCGGGCCAGGCGTCCCATTCGCGGCCGACAGGCACGTCCATGGCGCGCTGATAGGCCTCCATCTGCGCCGGATTCATCAGCCCCGCGTGGTTGTCCTTGTGTCCCTGAAAAGGCAGGCCGTGGCCCTTCGTGGTGTAGGCGATGAACAGGCGTGGCTTGTCATCCGAAACGCCGTGGAACGCCTCGAGACAGCTCTCCATGCAGTGCCCGCCGAGGTCGGTCATCAAGCGAAGCAGCGCATCGTCCGAATGGCGCTCGAGGATCTGGGCGACCCGCGCGTCGCGTCCGAGGTCGCGCAGCAAGCGCTCGCGAAACGCTAGGCCTCCCTGGTACGTGAGCGCGGCGTATTCGGCGTTTGACGCGCTGTCGATCCACTCACGCAGCGCCTCTCCTCCGGGCTGTGCGAACACGGCTTTCTGCTGCTTGCCGTACTTGAGCGTGACCACCTCCCACTCGACCGAGCGAAAGAAGTGCTCGAACTGCGTGAACATGCGATCGCTCGTGACCGCATCGAGGCTCTGGCGGTTGTAATCGACGATCCACCACACGTTGCGCACGTCGTGCTTGTAGGCCTCGATGATGGCTTCGTAGATGTTGCCCTCGTCGAGCTCGGCATCGCCGAGCAGCGCCACCATGCGTCCGAGCTCGTCCTGAGGCAGCCACTCGCGCGCGCGGAGGTAGTCCTGCACCAGCGAGGCGAACGCCGTGACCGCCACGCCGAGGCCCACCGAGCCGGTGGAGAAATCGACGTCGTCGAGATCTTTGGTGCGCGACGGATAGCTCTGCGCGCCACCGAACGCGCGAAAGCGCTCGAGCTGCTCACGGGTCTGGCGGCCGAACAAATACTGAATCGCGTGAAATACGGGCGCCGCGTGGGGCTTGACAGCGACTCGGTC
>CAYNOM010000669.1:1057-4007 GCA_964398415.1 uncultured Polyangiales bacterium
TCGTCGATCATGGCGCGCGCGCGCGCGTGTCGCTGTCGCGCGGCGAGAGCACGCTCATGTAGAGCGCGGTCATCAGCGTCGTCATCGACGCGCAGGAGGCCTGGTGTCCGCCCACCTTGAGCCCGTCGGCATTGGGCCGCAGGTGATTGGCATGGTGGATCGTGAAGGTCGCGAGCCAGCGTATCCGACGCTCGATGTCGGCGAGCAGGGCGAGCGATTCGGGAGAAGACCAGTCGACGTCCGCAGGCATGTGCGCTCCGAGCACGTCTGCATAGCAGAGGTGGCTCGTCTCGACAGTGGCGGTTTGCTCACGCCGGCGTGTGATGTCCGCCCGTGTGCGCGCGCAAGAACGCCGCAGCGTCTGCGAGGGCACGCCGCGCGACTGGAACGACTGAAGTGAAGAGCTGAAACACGTGGGGCATGTCGGCGTGGACGTCGAGGCGCACGGACACGCCCGCTTCACGCGCGCGCGTGGTCACGCGGATGGCATCGTCGAGCAGAGCTTCGGCGCCCCCCGCCTGAATCAACAACGGAGGCAGGCCCGCAAGATCGGCGTGCACGGCCGACACGAGCGGGTGGCGCGCGTCTTGTCCCGCCATCAGCCAGCGGCGACTGAGGGCGAGGTGGGACTCGATGATGTAGTCGAAGGGCTCGTGCAGCGCGATGGTGGCACCCTCCGCGTTCACGTCGCACCAAGGCGAGATACCGATGCCTGCGGCAGGTCGCGGCAGCCTGAGATCGCGAATTTGCTGCAGCAACCCAAACATCAGGCCTCCGCCAGCGGAGTCGCCCGCGACCACGATGCGCGCCGGATCGATGCCGCGCTCGAGCAGGTAGCGATAACCCGCGATGGCGTCCTCGATGGCGGCCGGAAACGGATGCTCCGGGGCGAGACGATAGTTGAGGGCAAAGGCGCGGCAGCCGCTGTCCTCGCAGAGCTGGGCTATCAGGTTCTGGTGCGTGTTCGCAGAGCCGATGACGTAGCCGCCGCCGTGCAGGTAGTACAGCACCGCGTCGTGGCTGAGCGTCGGCGGCGTGAACCATTCGCCCGGCACCCCGTGTCCCACCACCGATTCGCGGCGTGCGCGCAGGGCCACAGCGTTCGGCTGGATGAGCCTTTCGGCGCCCCTTCGCTGCTGCTCCGCGGTCAGCCGCATGGAGATGGGCCCGTACAGCCGCATGAACTCGGCCACGATCTCCAGCTCGAGCGACCAGGAAGGGCGCTTGGGGCCCCGAACCAGCCTGCGTGTTGCCACGGCTGCGCGAAGGGGAGTGCTCTGGGCTAGGCGCGCAAACAGATCCATCGCGCCATTGTAGCTGGGTCTCTGCGGGAGCGTCGGTCGGCGGTCTAGCTACGCGTCCTGGGTGCGCTTCAGCACTGCGAGTTCGAGTCCCACCAGCCCGGCGATCACCGCGATCTCGACGATGAAGTATGACACCCCGAGGGTGGTCATCGCGTCGCGATGAATCACGACCACGAGGGCCGACACCAGGCAGTAGAAGAAGTTCGCTCCGATGATGATGGCCAGCGCCCGACGCCATCGCTTCCTGACGAGTCGGAAGCAACCGAGCGAATACGCGCCGTAGACGACGCCGAACAGCCCGAGCGTCACGAGAGTGCTCCGTGGCAGCCCGATCGCCTCGTGGACCGAAGGCAGGACGACGCACAGCATGAGCGCGGTCGCGAGGCCGCCGAGCCCGTCGAAGAGGAAGGTTGCGCGCGGTGTGGGTAGCTTCATGCCCCGCGTTCCGCCGCGCGCCGGTAGAGGACGTGCCGCCGGAGCGGGTGGCCTTCGGACAGCTTCGGCTGGTCTAATTCGTCGTTCGCGCTGTGGGTCATCCCGGTGCGCTCCCAGCGCTTGTCGAGGCGCACGTCGAGCTGATGGAAGTCCGGAAGACGCGCGCTGTTGAACGTCCCGCTTCCAGCAGATCTCCAGAGCTTGTGTTGAAGGTGGAGTGGAGATAGCCGAGGCGGACCCGGTTTTCGAGCCGGGTCGAGGGTACATATTCGTGCTCCAACGCCACGTGCTGCATGTGTACGTCGGCGGCGATCTCGCCAAACGTGATCTGGGCGCTGTCCTCTCGCAGTGACTCGGTGTCGAGCTCCACGGCGTCGTCGGATCCAAGGGCGAAAAGCCGAAGGTCGTGACCCTTGGCAGGGACGGGCATGTGCTCGACTTCGCCGAGACGGAAGTCGACGTTCGTGGCGCCGAGCTTCTGCGCGTTGGCGCGCGCCTTGGAGACCCTGTCGGGCGTCATGTCGACGATGAACTGCCCCTTCGGTCCGACGCGCTTCGCAGCCAGGAAGCAGTCGAAGCCGCCGCCCGCGCCGAGGTCGAGCACCGTCTCGCCGGGCTCGAGCGCCGCGATCGCGCCTTGCGTGCAAGCAACCGCAGAATCTTCACGCGCGCGGGGTCATCTCCCTCAGGCGAGGCGCTCGCGGAGCCGCTCGCTGATTCGGTGCGCGAGCCTGCTCAGGCCGGCGTTGTGGGTGAGGTTCATCAGGAGCACCACGCCGATGCCCTCGTCGGGATAGAGTCGCGTCTCCGTTGCGAAGCCGGGGCCGCCACCCTCGTGGTTGAAGAAGCGCCGCCCGTCGGCCGAACCGAGCTTCCAGCCCAACGCCACGCCTTCGCGCGATACGATCCCAGCGGCACCCCGGCTCCGCGGGGCAAGGAGCGCGGCCTTGCTGTTCGCGCTCAACACGCCGTCGCCCGGAGCGAGCATTTCGCGAAGGAGCGGCAGGAACGCGTCGGCTCGCCCGACGAGCCCCCCGATCGCCGCGGTGTCGAGCGAGAACGGGCGAAGGCCCTGAAGGCTTCCCGCGCGCTCACTGCGAATGCGCCTCGCCACGTTGGGCTGGAGGAACCGAAGGAGCAGCAGCATCGGCGAGAACCGCGACACGTAACCGACCGCCGATCCAGAACCGTCGTCCTCGAAGGTCAGGTCG
>CAYNOM010000670.1:0-3996 GCA_964398415.1 uncultured Polyangiales bacterium
ACTTCATCATGGCCTCACAGGTCGGCTTCCTCGCTACGAAGGGCTACGGGATCACGCCGGATGATGCCGCGGGCGCCATGGTTGGTGTAGGAATGCAAATGTTCGATGCAGCGATGAAGATTGCGAAGAGCGAAGTTGGAGCGACGAGAATAGAAGCGGCGACAACGTTTGATCCACGCACTGTCAGTTCGGAGCCGACTCCTGCTCCGTGCTCGGACTGCAGCTACGCACGCTGATGAGCAATGAGAAGGGCGGTGACGAATGTTCTGGGTGAGGTTGGCCCCATCGCTGATGGTCGCGGCGATCAGCCTATGGATGATCCGCCGCGGATATGTCGATGGCGTGCGTAGGCAGCAGATTACGGTGAAGTACGACCGCTACGAAGGAGACGCGGCAAAGCGCATCGGTTGGATCGTGGTTTCCATGGGTGGCGTAGGCGTTTTGCTGGCTGTTGTGCTGCTTGTGTTCGCTATCGCGAGGAGCTGAGATGCGAAGCAACTGTAACCGTTCACCGTGACTGAAGAGATCAGCGCCCGACGACGGTCCTCGATTGTTGCACTGCGAGGGTGTGGAACGCTCCCGGATCAGGCGGCGCGTGACAACGGACGTACTTCAGCCTCGTAGTCAGCAGCATAGGCTGGCCAAAACAGCTGCATTCTTTCGCTGGAGATAGAGAGAACGTGATAGAGAGAACGTGACGGACTACGTTTATACGTTGTCGCAAGCGTCCAACGACGGTCCTCGTGAGCGTTCGACGACGGTCCCGACGGTCCTCCATTGTTTCGTTCGCGGGGTGTGGAACGCTCCCGGATCAGGCGGCGTGTAACAATCCACGCACGTCAGCCTCGTAGTCAGCGGGATAGGCTGGCCAGACCAGCGGCATCCTTTCGCTGAGCGGGATTGCTTCGAGCAACCTGCGCTCGGCGAAAGAATGCCGCATCGCGAGTGTGCGCAAGCCCTGGGGCCGGTGCGGACCCTGCTGCAAGACCAAGCGCCACGCAAGGCGCTTCCCCACTCGCTGCGGGCCGTGCGCGAACGCTGATCGACGGACTGGCCCACCGTCGGAGCCCCTTCTCCTGGCGGCGGAGGCCTGGCACCTTCACGGCTTCACCCCAAACGACCTATCGAATGGCGGTGCTCTTTTCGGCAGCGCGATGTAGACAAGGACTGCTCTCGTCACTCGTCGAACTCGCGAGAGCGAATCCGTTCGGAGGCCCTCACCTTCGATGCTGACCGTTACTTTCGCGCGCTCTCACCGAGGGCGCGCGCGAGGTCGCCATGCGTATGCCTTTCGTGCGTGTCCTTGTCTTGCTGGGCACGCTGTGCGTGTCGAGCTGTTCGAAGCCCGACTCCGCGCCCGAGCCCGCGCCGGTTCTCATAGGCAGCAGCGCTCGGGCCCTAGCGGAGTACCGCACGGTGCGGGCGAGCGCGTGGCAGGGAGGCAAGGTTCTTTCGCCTTCGGACATCGATCCACGCGCACCCGGGCCGGTTGCAGGTCTTCGCGAGCCGGTGCAGCCCGCGGATGGCCGCATCGGAATCCTCGAGGGACTCGAGGCGGGTTGTCGCTTTCTCGCAGAGGGCCGGGGCCGCCCCGAGATCGTGGTCACGTACGCGGAGGCCGGCAAGACGCGAGATGAGACGTGCAATCGCAGAACCGATTCGGGGCTGCCACCCTCCTATCCCGCACTGTTCAGCTTTCCCGACCTGCACAGCGGAGTGTACCGCCCCTTCGAGGTCGCAAAGTGCGTTGCGGACGCGATGTTTCACCTCGCGACCTCGGTCGAGCCGCTGCACGTCACAGGCGGACAGCTGGCCTACCTGCGGCCGCAGCCCGAAGGCCGCTACGCGAACGCCTGGTATCTGTCGAAGCGTCCCGAGCAGCTAGGTGAGACCGCGCAGCAGGAGCTTGCGCGCGTGTATCGACCCAATACGAGCGTGATCGACCCGGCGGCCTCCTGGCCGACCGACCAGACGCTGTATTCGCTTGGCGTGCCGTCGCCGAGTGATGCGGCGACCTGGGCGCTCTTGGCGGTCGACTACTACCGCGTGGCGATGATGGAGGCCGCGTGGGACCTCGCCTGTCCCGCCCGTGATGGGTACGCGTATAACTTCCTCGATACGTCCGAGCAGGTGACCGCTGACGACCTGCGCACGATGGAGCTCATCGACTCGGTCAACAAGCTGGAAGAGGCCGCCAAGCTGGCGCAGGGTGGCATCGAAGCGGCCGCAGATGCACGCATCGCTCAGACGTCCGACAAGAGCGCCGCGCTCGCGGCGAACTGGGTCGCACGCTTCAACTCGCGCCTCGAAGGCATTCGCGCGTATCTGCCGATGCCGCCGCAGATGTTTGATGGCTGGCGCGCCGTGCCGCTATTCCGAATCGAAGATCCGCCGCCCCCGGGCAACGATGGCTACGAGTCTCGAATCCCAGCCTGGTTCTCGACCGACCCTTACTATTGGGCTTCCGCCGCGTACACCCCACTCGGCTCGAGCGGCGCGCAGGCGACGAAGCGCGTGACCCAGACCCAGTGCTTTATCCACACCCCCGAAGGGCCTGCGCCCGCGAGCACGATCCCCTTCGTGACCGTTGCCGGTGACACGAACTCGGCACGCGCCCTGTCCTATTCGCTGATCGACGGACTCGCGGGCCTCGGTGACACCGGTGTCGTCGAGTTTCGCTTGGAGGGCTACCTGGAACAGGACACGTCGCGTGGCGCGACGGTCCCCGTGATGGCTTGCAATGGCACCGAAGGGCCCTATGCGCGCTGGGTGAACGGCTGCGGAGCATGTCCCCCCGGCTCGTCTGGCACCGGCGTCGTGGTCGGGTACGCCTTCCCCCAGTATCCAGCTCGCAGCCAGTTGAAGGGCGCGTTCCCCGTAGTCACGGCGACCCGCCAGTCCGAAGCAGACCGCGCCGCGGAGCGCATGCTGCGCATCACGCGCGTCGACCCGCGCCTGCCTGAAGAAGAAGCCGATCAGGCGGTCATCGATGCGCTGGTCTCGCGAGTCGCTCGCGCCTACCAAGAAGACCATCCCGGAACGTTTGCACAAGACGTTGTGGGCGCCGACGTGGTCGATGTGGAGGCGGTTCTACGGCTGCTCGGCGCGACACGAGAGGCCTTCGCGACTGCCGCGCGACGTGTCACGCAACAGTCCCTTGCGCTCGGGCGCAGCATCACTCCAGACGCGAGTGTCACCAAGCAGATCCCTCGTGTGCTCGGCACCGAAGAGCGCTGGGACTCGGCCGAGGCTGTGTACTACCAAGCGCTCGCGCAGCGTTCGTCGCATCTTGCCAGGCTTTACTGGCCCGGGACCTCGCCGAGTGATCTCGAGATCATGCGCGGCGGAGCGAGCGATCCTGGCTACTTCTCGATGCAGCACGCCTATCATGGCGTGTACCACGCGCAGGCTGCGCTCCTGAGCGTCTTGAGGCATGAAGCCTTCCGCTTACGCCAGCAGGGCCGCCTCAACTCCGCGGCGTTGCAAGCACTCGAGGCGCACTTGGCGCAGAACCTCGAGGGCTGGGCTCGGGTGAGCACGAGCGCAGGGTCGGCAGCTGCGGGTGCCGTGGGTGAAACCTCGGTCGCGCTTCACGATCTCCGCGCATCCGCTCCCGATGCTGTGACCGCCGCAGCCATGTACGAGCTCTGGTTTGGCGAAGCAGGACTCGACTGTGCGCTCGGTAAAACGGCTTGCGACGAGGCTCACTTCCGCTTCATGGGACTGACGCCCACCGTGTCGAACGACAACGTGGAGTTCAGGCTGTTTGCGCCCGCGAACGGGTCTGTCGCCGTTCCTGCCGCGGCAAACTTTCTGAGAACCTGCCCACAGGCCTCTTGCCCAGTGCGCGCCAGCATCGAGCTGCGTCTCTACGTCACGCGACGTGATCCGACGACCGGCCTTCGCAAGCCACTGGTGGGCTTCACGCTCGATGGGTTGCATCCCGTGGTCGAGCGAAGTCTTCCGCTCCTCGGCATCCAGATCGGCGGCGACGAT
>CAYNOM010000671.1:0-3993 GCA_964398415.1 uncultured Polyangiales bacterium
GCAGCCTTGTCGGGGCCTGTGCGACCCAGGGCCACCTTCTGGTTCTGGCTCGCGTTCGTCTCACACAGCATGTACCCGGTGGGGTCGGCGGGCGCGAACACGCAGCCGTAGTGCGTGATCTCGCTGTTCTTGCCCCACAGCGGCACCGAGATCAGCGTGGCGCCCACGCCGATGCCCTCGTTGCAGTCGTCCTTGTCTTTGCAGCGGATCGAGTTCTCGCTGGTGAGCTTTTCGCCGTCCCAGGCGCGCTCGATGATGATGGTCGAGCCTCCTCCGGCGCTCGCGATGATGCGCGACACCTGCTTGCCGCCGATGGTCGGCTCTGCGCTCACCACGACCTGGCCGTAGCCGCCGCCGCGATAGTTGTCGGGTGCAGCGAGCATGCGCACGGGCGCGGTCTCTTCGAGGTCATCGAAGACGGTCCAGTCACAGCCCGCTGCGATGAGGGCGCTTGCGAGCGAAAGGCTCGAAACGAGGATGAGGCGTATCGGATCGCGATGGGTCATGACGTCCTCTCAGAAGCGCACGCGTACGTGGCCGCCGGTGCGTTCCGGGCCCACGTAGGGGTTGAAGGTCCAGTCGCGTGGCTCGAGGGCGCGGCCTTCCGAGTCGGGTAGGGGATCGCGCAGGAAGTAGTAGGTGGCGAGGCCCGCGAACAACGCGGTCAGGCCGTAGCTCACGTCGGACGTGATGTAGAGGATCTTGCCGCGTAGAAGCCGTGGATCGCCTTCTGACAAGAGACCTGCATCGCGGGTCTTCGTCAGGTCGTCCTCGAGCTGACTGCCGAGCACACCAGTGGCGATGCCGAGACCGAGAAAGCCCGCGGCCACCCCGGCCGTCGCCCAGGCGCCCGCGCGACCCACGGCGGGACGCAAACGCACGCGCACGGGGGTCACCTGACCGTTGCTGACGGTCACGGTTTCTTCCCAGTCTTTCATGTTCTTGGATCGCACCAGGATCTCGTGGGGGCCGCCCGAGACGTCACGCTCGACGGGCACCTTACCCACGGGCTTGCCATCGATGAACACCTCGGCATCGGGCTTGTTGGCCACCACGCGCACGCGACCGTAGTTGACGCGCTCGAGATCGACCCGCAGCTCCACGTCGTCGCCGACACCGATCTCCACGTCGCGCTCGACCACCTGATAGCCGGGCTTCTCGATCCAGACGTGATGGGCACCCGTCGCGAGCGGATTCTGAAAGGGCGTCTGACCGAGGTGCCCCTCTTCGCGTTTGTCGACGTAGACCTTGGCGCCGGGCACGTTCGAGACCACCCGCAGAAAGCCGAGGAACTGACCCTGGCTCATCTCCGTGATGATCACGTAGACCTTACCAGCGGAGATGTTGATCGGCGTCGAGATCGTCTTGTACTTGGGGTGCTGTACCTCGACGTAGTAGCGGCCCTCGTCGAGCGTCTGTGAAAAGGGCGAGCCCGTGCCCTTGTTCACGAGCTTGCCCTTCGCGTCCTTGAGCGTGATGGTGGCGTCTTCAGGCTTCGTCTGCACGGACAAGAGCGACTTGAAGTTGGCACCGGTGCCACGTAGCGAGGCGAGCTGGGTTTCGAGCTCGGTGAGTCGCTTGCGTGCCGCTTCGAGCTCGGCCAGAGCTGCCGCGGAGGCGGCTTCGTCGGTGCCATCTGCGGCCTGTTGTGCGGCCGTCTCGGCGGCGAGCTGCGTCTCGCGTGCGCGGGATAGACCGCGCAACTTCTCGATGCGTTGCTCGATCTCGGCGCGCGCGTCGGCTTGGGGATCGGCCTCGATGTAGCGTCCGAAGTAGTCTGCGGCGCGTCCTGGATCGTCGAGCTTCTCGTAGGCGACGCCCGCGTTGAACAGGAAGGCGGCGAAGGGCTGCGCCTCGTAGGCACGCAGAAACTCCTCCGCGGATTCGATGAAGCGGCCAGCTTGGTACAGGGCCTGCCCGCGCTCCATGTGTCCGCGCGCGACCTCCATCGGGTTCGCCTCGGCCTGCTGCGCCTTCACCTCCGCGTCCCCGATCACGAGGCCCATCGCGAAGGCCAGGGCCCAGGCGAGGATCCCGGCGCGCCCGGTCCGTGCTCTCCGCATGCTGTTTCCTCTCAACTCCCCAAAAAGTCGCCTACGTTGTCGCGTCGAAGCCCCCCAGCGTCAAGAAGAAGACGGTGACGAGGCACATCCGCTGAGAGCGGACGAGTTGGGCCGCGGCGTGGCGCGAGCATTCGCGACCCAGGCCACCCGCGCAATAAGCGAGCCTGCCGGTTCGTTGACACCCCCCGGGCATCGTGGTTGAACGGGCCGAGGCCGGGCCCGCTGTGCGGCTGCCCGCGAAAGAACGGCATGGACACGCTGATTTTCGTGAATCTCATCGGTCTGAACACGGCCGCATCCGCAGGCTCCACACGCCTCGATCCGTGGCAGCTGGTGCTCGATGCCTCGCCCACGGTGAAGCTGGTGTTGGTCGTGCTGGTGATGATGTCGGTGATTTGTTGGTTCATCATCGGCGCCAAGCTGTTTCGTCTCGAGCGGGCCACGCGGCAGAGCAACAAGTTCCTCGACCTATTCTGGGAGTCGGGGTCGGGCCAGGCCTGGACGCCCGAGCGTCTCGAGGCGGTGTACGGCCAGTTGCCTTCGGTGGATACGTCGCCGCTCGCCAAGGTCTTCCGTGCCGGCTACGTCGAGCTCGCGCGGGTGCTCGGTGCGGCGGGTGGCAGAGCGCCCGGTGCGGCCGAGCTGACGAACGTGGAGCGAGCCCTGCGACGCGCGTCCATCAACGAGGTGACGATCCTCGAGACGATGATCCCGTTTCTCGCCACCACGGGCTCGACGGCACCCTTCGTGGGGCTGTTCGGCACGGTCTGGGGCATCATGAATTCGTTCATCGAGATCGGTGGCCAGAAGAGTGCGAGCCTCGACGTCGTCGCACCGGGCATCGCCGAAGCCTTGATTGCGACAGCCATCGGTCTCGTGGCCGCGATCCCGGCGGTCATGGCCTACAACTACTTCATCAGGCGCATCCACGTGCTCCAAACCGAGATGGACGCCTTCATGAGCGACTACCTCAACATCGTGCGTCGCCATTTCCTCGTACACTGAGCCTGAGGTCAGCCCATGGCGTTCAGCAGCGGCAGCGGCGGCAAGGCTCCCATCGGCGAGATCAACGTCACGCCTCTGGTGGACGTCATGCTCGTGCTCCTCATCATCTTCATGGTCAGCGCGCCCATGATGAACACGGGCGTCGATGTCGATTTGCCCGCAGCGCAGGCTCCGCGCGTCGAGCTCGACGACGAGAAGCTGCTGTTGACGGTCACCAAAGACCAGCGGGTGTATCTCGGACGTGACGAGATCGCCTACGACAAGCTCGAGCCCACTTTGCTCGCCAACGACCGCATGCAGCGCGAGCGCGAGCTCTACGTGCAGGCCGATGAAACGGTGCCCTACGGCTTCGTCGTCAAGGTGCTCGCCATCGTGAAGAAGGCCGGCATCCAGAAGCTGGGCCTCGTGACCGACCCCCTGGCCTCGGAGTGAGGATGCGCGCGGACTTGCCCGAGCGTCCCGAATCGTTGCTGGTGCGCAGGCTGCCGTCTGCGACCACGCTCGGCATCGGTGCGTTCTTCGCCCTGTTCGCGCACGTGGGCCTGCCGCTTCTGGTGATGGCGTCCCAGTGGCTGCTCGTGCTCCTCGGCATGGCCATCCCGGTCTCCGAGCGCGTGCGCGTCGAGCTGCCGTCAAACCTGATCGCCGCCGAGTTCGTGAAGCTCGGAAAGCCCTTCGACCCGACCAAGCTGCCTTCGCGCAAGGTGCCGCCGGTGGCCAAGCGCCGGCCCGATGCCGTCGCGGTGTCGCCGGATGCGCGCGAGAATCCGGAGCCCAAGGAAAAGCCCAAGGACAAACCTCCCGAGTCCCAGGAAGACTTGCTCGACAATCTGGTCGATCGCAGCCGCGAGTTCGCCGAAGACGTCGACTACGAGCAGGAGGGCGATCCGCGGGGCATCGCCGATGGCACGGCCACCGAGGCCAA
>CAYNOM010000672.1:0-3991 GCA_964398415.1 uncultured Polyangiales bacterium
GGGGTCACCGCAGAAGGCGCCGACCACCTTGTCGCCGTTGTTCTTGAGGCGGACGAACATGCCCCCGCGCTCAGCCTGACGTTCTGCCTTCTCCTGCGTCTCTGCCCATGCGTTCGACATTGCGTTGCTCCTCTCAATCGTCCGTGTCTGCGTTGATGTCGGTCAGTTCGTCGGCGAGGAACGCGAGCGCGTCGCGCCCCTCGAGACTGCTTGGAATGGCAGAGGCACCCACGTACTTCTTGCAGATGCGCTCGAGCCCGTCCGCTGCGGCCTGCGCGACGTCTTCATCGAGGCCGTGCTCGTCGACCACCTCGAGTAAGACGCAGACGGCCTGACGCAGGGCCGCACTGGTTACCGTCGTCGTATCCTTCATCTCACTGCCATCCCTCCTGCTGGAGTAGAGGCAGGTGCTCGCGAATCGGAGACAAGCGATCGCGAATATTCTCCAGTCGGCGTCCATGCAGTGCACGGTGACGCGCACGCTGGACGCGCTTGTACTCCCGACGCTCCTCGTCGGTGCGAGCGGCGCATGGAGCTCGACGGGCGCGCACCATCAAGTCCGAGAGCTCCGCCCAGTCAGCGGCACCAACGCTTGGAGCACCTGACACTCGTAGGCGCTGCGTGAGAACATGGGTTACGTCGAGCGCCACCTCGCGACAAACGAGGGCCACTTCAGGGTCAGCGGTGCGAGCCGGGACCTCGTGGTGCGCGTCGATGGGAGCGGCATCGCGATCCCTTTCGTGCCTGCCCCGGTGCAGCTGCGCGAACGCCGCGCGGCGCGTACCAAACAAGAGGCCCATGGTTGCACTCTCAGCCTGGGTCTCGATCCGAAGCGTGTGGACCGTCTCGATGAACGCCTCGAGCACGAGCATGGCGAGCGAGCCGTCCGGCGCCCTCGGCGCGAGCACACGCAAGCGAGAGCAGAGGTTGACGAGGCCAGGATGAAACGCGACGATCAGAAGCGCAGAGAGCTCAGGGGGGCGCTTACGCTGCGCGGTGCGAACAAGAGCCGCGAGCGTCGCGTTGCGCTCGGCCAGGGACAGACTGCGGTCGTGCAGCAGTGCAAGGATCGCGTCCGGAGTCCCAAGCGCCCGGAGCGTGGGCTCTTCACTGATTGCGTCATGCAATCGCTTGGCCGCGAGAGGACGGCTGAGATCTCGATAGAGTGCATCGCGTAGCTGCTGAAGGCGCATCGGGCTCCTCGTTGAGTCGGATGCACGCAAATCTCCGCATGCCGAGGAGCGGGGCGGGAACCAGTGGGGAACGAAGTAGGAATTGAAGCGAGTGTCGGCAGGGCGAATGCTCCTCGCGCGCGAAAGCACCCCCAGATGCGGCGCGAGCGTGGTCACACGCATCGCAGCGCACATCAACGTGAGCGTTCAGCCCGATGGCGCCGCCCAGAAGCCGGTGAGCAGCCCGTGGGCAGACGGGGCGCATCACCTCACACGACGAGCGGCTCTCTCTGACTCGTGGTCGGGGGAGCCCATCGTCCACCTGCAGCGCGGCGAGCGCGGGCGGCTATGGGCGGCTATGGGACGGCGCTCAGTTTCGAGTGGGGAGGAGGACGGCGTAGCGGATGTCGGCTGCTGGATCGAAGTGGTAGGACCTGATTCCGCCAAGCCCCTTGCGCGTCTTGAACATCGCCCAGTCGTTGCGAGCACTGCGGGTCACGTCAACGAGGCGGCGCACACGTTCGACCGTCTTGTGTGCCGCGCTCACCACCTCCCCACCAAACGCGGCGAGACTCCGCGCTTCTCTGGGTCTCTTCGCTTCCACGAGCTCGGCCAAGATCGACGCGTCGAACGGGGTGAGGTGAGCTTCGCGAGGGTCCCCAAGACCGAGCGCCGGGTGCTTACTTCCGACCATCGAGACCATGTCGAGGAAAAAGTGATACTCCTCCCGTGCCTGCACGAGCGCCCGATATCCAGCTTCATCGAGCTCGAGCACGCCGCGGTCGGTTAGCGCTCGAGCGTGCACGTCCTTGCTCTCTGCGGTGATCGTCGCCTGGACCACGACGATGCGCTGGGTCTCGTCGTCCCACGTCAGCAGGTCCTCGAGAAAGCCCAACTCGAGCCGTTCGCCGCAGCCAAACTCATACTCGACGTCCGGCATTGCGAAATCAGAGCGAGTTGGCGTGAGCACGAGCGCGCGCGGACCCCTGTCGCGCATCAGGCGCAATCGGTCGACCACCGCCCAGTTCGAGAAGGACGGCGCGTAAAGCACGGCTCGGTCGCGCTGCTGACCGATGGCATAGAGCGCGCCGTCCGAGATCACCGAGGTGTCGAGCTTGGGCGCACCTTGCAGCCCGAGCTGCGTCCGCACGAGGGCGACGAACGCGGCAAGATCAAACTGAAGCGTCGCCACATCCTGCTCGCTCAGGTACACAGGGAGGCAGCAGCGATGATTGTCGGGTGGAACCGCTTGGAAAGGCGTGGGCTTGGCGCGGACCGTGGGGATGATACGCGCGGGACAAGCGGGTCCCACTCTGGGGCATTCGTCGTACCACTCGGCGATCGGACCACGTTGCAGGATCCCGCGCTCCCGCATGAAGCGGAGCACAGCCGGGTCGATGCTCCGCTGCCAAACGGAGGTACGCATCACGAGCGGCACCTCCTGCCCGATCGTCTCCAAGAACGCCCGCAACGTCATGGCCGGACCTCACGCACAGGCCGCGTGGCGCAGCATGAAGCCGCGGCGCAGCAAGAAGGCGTACGCGTATCGAGCCACGAACCTGCGGTCGAAGATGATCGTATTGGGCGGCACGATCTCGACCTGCGCGGGATACGGGCGATGCGAAAGGTGCAGGGCGAGCCGCATGCAATAAACCTCCGCCCGCACCTTGGCGCGGGCCCATTCGGCTGAAGAAAAGACGGCGGCGTCAGGCCGGATCCAGGTTCGCTCGATGCCACGGCCGCGCAGACGCACCTCGAGCAACTCGACCCGACGCAGCCCATCGATGCCCCCCGCGCCGAGCGCGCCGAAGCCCTGCTCGATAAGCGGAGCACCGGTATACACGGCCCCGCCCGCGAAGCATGCGTCGTCGCCAAAGAACGTCTGCCCCACCGCCCGCTTGTAGAACTCCCGATCAGCAGGTGACTCTGCGCGGATGGCCATACGCCCTGTTTGCCGGTCGAGGATCACCTCGTCGCGCTCCTCGGTCCACCCTTGGTCGCGAGCGCGCTGACCATTCGGAAGAATGCACGTGCTCAGCCGCGGAGCCCCTGCGTGGCAAACAAGCAGCTCGTGCTCACGCCGTGGTGCCGAAAGGATCCGGCAGTAGTCACTGCCCGTGCGCTTCGCGAAGTGCTTACGGAGTACAGCTTCGAACGGCTCGAGCCGCTCACGAAGCTGGGAATCATCGAGAGAAGCCTGTCGGCGAGGATAGTACTCAATATAGCGCTGAGGCAGCTGGGATCGGACACGACCGCGCGCAGCGGAGAAGACCTGCGGCAGTCTCAGATACGTGTCAACCGCGAGCTCGTGCTTGTTGAGTCGCGCGGCACGCTCGACGAATCCCTCCTCACCCTGTTGCTCCGCGGCGTCCACGAGCGCGTCGAAGCCCACGTCACTCGACATCGCGGTCAGATGCATGATGGTGCGCCGGAGCTGCTCCGGGACCTCGGGGTCCTCTGCGTTCAGGAGCTCGTAGAGCCGCGCATGAAGCGCGTCATCGAGGGTGACGGCGTCGAGGTCGACGCTGCGTCGACGATAGAATTCAGTGTGAGGGGCCAGCACCTTGAGTAGGAGGCTTGGCCGAATCGCCT
Source organism: uncultured Polyangiales bacterium (assembly GCA_964398415.1). Classification (GTDB taxonomy): domain Bacteria; phylum Myxococcota_A; class Polyangia; order Polyangiales; family DASUME01; genus DASUME01. Next base: position 3,765 of record CAYNOM010000672.1, read on the forward strand.
CCAGGAAGTCGAGGCGCACGCTGCTCGGTAGTTGCTCTGCTCTTTCGTTGCTCGTGATGTCGTGGCTCATGCTGCTCATCCGAATGAAGAACGAGGCTCAAGCGCTTCACTGCGGCATGCAGCGGCGTTCAGCTCGTGACTCTCAGCCAGGATTTCGGGAGGGCACCCGGGTACTAAGTATCCCCCGGCAGAGCCGGGGGGTTTAGGAGCGTTAGCCGCTCAAAGCG
>CAYNOM010000673.1:0-3980 GCA_964398415.1 uncultured Polyangiales bacterium
GAGCACGCGCTCGTACTCGAGCACGGAAAGCCCATGCGCTTCGGAACGAAGAACGAAAAGGGCATCATGCTCGACGCGCAGGGGCGCCCCCAGGTGGTCGAGGTCGACGCCGTCGGCGAGGACAAGCTGCTCATTCACGACGAGACCAGCGACACGCTGCCCTTCGTGCTCAGCCGCATGCGTCCGCCGCACTTCCCCACGCCCCTCGGCGTCATCCGCAAGGTGCAGCTCGACACCTACGACCACATGCTCAACGCGCAGATCGAGGCGGCAAAGCCCAAGCGCGTGAAGGTGCAAGATCTGCTCAACGCGGGTGAGACCTGGACCGTGAAGTGAGCTGACGCGCGAGGCAGAGGGGGAGCACGTAGGCAGATTGAATCGCGCTGCGTCCCCGTGCGTTCCAGCCCTGGGTGCGTCGAAGATGTGGGCCTACTTACGCCGCGAAATCTGCAATTTCGCTGGGTTTCCCAGCTTCGAGACCCGCACTCGGTAAACGCCGTTGACCTGGTAGGCTAATTCGGAGAGGATGCCGCGCATGCTTGCACCTAAACGCTTTGTGATTCGCGTCGCCGCGCTGGTCGCGCTCGTGTTCGGGCTCTCGGCCGCGCCATTCTCTCCTGCAAGCCGTGCGTCTGCCGACAACGCTTCCCGCCAACAGTGGGAGTACTTGGAGCGCGACGACGGCATCGACGTCTGGAAGCTCGAGATTCCCGGCAAAGAGCTGCCCGGGTTTCGCGGGCAGGTCATCATCGACGCCAGCATCGAGACCATCCTCGCCGAGATGATGGACTCGGAGCACCACACCGATTGGATGTACCGCTGCAAAGAGTCCTGCATTCTCAAGGAGCTCGGCGCAGATTCGGCCATCGCCTACAACCGAACGTCGGCCCCTTGGCCCGTGTGGGATAGGGACGTGATCCTGAAGGTGGGCTACCGCTACACCGCCGATCGCAGCCATCTCGTGATGCGCTTCAACAACGTCGACTCCGATCTGCGTCCCGTGCCCACCAACACGGTGCGCATGCCCTTGCTCAAGGGCTTCTACAAGATGTGGCGCGTGGGCCCCAACAAGACCAAGGTGCTCTACGAGGTCGAGGCCGACATCGGTGGCTCGATCCCGAAGTGGGTCGCCAAGAAGGCCTCGAAAGACTTGCCCTACATCACGCTGTCGAAGTTGCGTGAGCGCGTGATGGATCGCCACAAGCGCAGCAACTGATCCGCAAACGAGACGGAGCGACGGGTGCGGCCGGCAGAGCACGAGCGCATGTTTCGGGTGGAAGCCGAGCATTTCTGGTTCGTCGGTACGCGCCGCGTGATCGTCGATGTGCTCGAGCAGGCTCTCGGCAGCGCCTTGCCAGGCGCGCACGTGCTCGACCTCGGCTGCGGCACCGGATACACGCTCACGCGCCTTCCGTCGACGGTGCGCGCGGTGGGCCTCGACTACTCCGAAACGGCGCTCGGCCTGTCGTCGCGGCGTGACAGCGGTGCGTCCTTGGTGCGTGCGGACGCCACGCGCTTGCCATTTCGCACGGGCAGCTTCGACGCCGTGCTCGCGCTCGACGTGCTCGAGCACCTCGATGCCGACGGGCGCGCGGCCGAGGAGATCCGCCGCATCCTCAAGCCTTCCGGCGTGGCCATCGTCACTGTGCCCGCGTTTCGTTGGCTGTGGAGCGGTCACGACGAGGCGCTCGACCATAGGCGGCGCTACACGCTGCCTGAGATCAGCCGCGTGCTCCGCGACGCAGGTCTTCTGATCGAGCGCGCCAGCTACTACAACTTCTGGTTGTTTCCACCCATCGCTGCGCTGCGTGCACTCGAACGCTTGCGTCCGCGAAAGGCCGCCGCTTCCGACGCCGACTTCGGCATCCCGCCTGCGCCCCTCAATCGCGCCTTGGCTGGGCTGCTCGGCTCCGAGCGCCACCTCGTCACGCGCGGCTCGTTGCCCTTTGGCGTGTCGTGCCTCGTGACCGCGCGCGTCAGTTGCTGACGAGCTCGATCTCGGCCAGGCCCCCGCCTTTGCGAAACCACTCGAGCACCTCCACCCGGACGCGCACCACATCCTCCGCGGCGAGCGGCACGAACTGCGACGAGGGAGCGTCCCTGAACTCGGGAAACTTGAATGACCCGACCGTCTCCCTGCCGTGCGCGTCCGTGGCGACGACGCGAACGAGCTTCGTGGCGCGGTCGTTGTGGGGCGGATTGTGCGCGTTCAAGAGGCGCACGCCCAAAAGATCGTGCGTCCTGCGCGGGCGCACCTCGATCGAGCCCTGCGACTGATCTGGCAGCAGCCATTCGGTCTGCGGGTCGCCGTCGATGGCCATCACCGGTGCGTAGTCGGGGAGGTCTGCAAAGTGCGCGGAGGCGCTGACCGAATCGCGGAGCAACACCGTTTTGGCCCACCACACGAGCGCGACGCTCGCCACCGCCACGATGGCTGTGCCGCCGATGCGCCGCAGCTTCGACAGGCGTCGTCCCGTGTCATCGAGCAACCCAAGCTCGATGGCCGCGCCGATGCGCAGCTGCAGCTTGAGCCCGTCGGCAAAGGCGGCAGCGTGAGAGTCGTCGAGCTCACGGTCGAGGTCGGGGCAGGGCGCGCCGAGCAGCGCGTCTGCCTCCACGACGAGCGCGTTGGCATTCTCGAGGCCCACGGCGCTCAGCACGGCGCGCAGCGAGTCATCGTCGCTCGTGTTTTGGGCTGCGAGGCGCGCCGCGGCGAGGGTCGACTCGAGCGCGCTGCGCAAGAGCCTCAGCCCCTCGGCCGTGTGGCCCGCAGACCACAGCGCCTCCGCGGCCCGCCTGCGCTGGGTGGCGAGCAGTAAGGTGCGCTCGAGGCCGGCGAGGTCCTCGACCTTGCCCCGCAACACGCCCGAGGCGCTCATCGAGAAGAAGTCTCGCAGTGACGAGCTGAGCATTCCGTCGCCCTCGTGTGGTCTAGAGTCGGGCTGACCTTAGTGCACTCTGGACGACGCTGCGAGGCCGCGCGCGCACGGCCGTGGGGAGCTTGTCGACATCGACCCACGATTGCTCATCCAACTTGCTGTGACGTGCGCGCGTCCCTTGCTGCGCACGCATCGCGCGGGCGAGAATTTTCGCATCAAAGGGGGAGTGATGGCGCAAAGGTTGTCGAGGGCTTGGTCGTACGCCGCGGGAGCAGGGCTCGCATTGTTGGTCACATCGTGTCTACCCGAGGATGACCCGAAGGGGGAGGGCGATGGTTCCGGCGGTGGAGACTCCGCTGGACCGGGTGGGGGTGCAGGCGGTGGATCGGGCGGCGACGGAAGCACCTTGGAGGGGCGGAACTCACCCGGTGACTTCACCGGGGACGCGAGTCTGCTTGGAACCTGGGACGTCGATGTCGACTGGGACGGCGAGTCCATGACGTGTGTCGTCGACGTCGAGATGGGCCTGACGTTCAAGGTGACGTGTGACCTCGGCGCGGGGGAATACGATCTCGACTGCGATAGGACGTCGTCCATCGTCGAGATCACAGGCAAGGTCGGCGGAGGGGCGGGTGACTTCGCCATCGACTCCATCGAGCAGTACCAGGGCTCGGCGTGTGTCTCCTACGGGTTGCCCGTGGGCGCAGACGTTCGCGAACCCGAAGTCGAGGCAGAGCTGAACCGAACGGTGGCAGGCCTTGGCAGCTTGGGTGGCAAGTGGGTCGCCAAGTTCTTCGACTGGTCCTGTCCGCTCGACGAGTGCAGCAGCACTGACCGCAGGCGCGATGCGGATCCCGAAACTAGCTGCGATTTCGCCTTGGAATCGGACGGTGCGATCGCCGTGTCCTGCATCGAAGTGTCGGCGCCTGAGCCCGACGAGGAGCCTTGGGATTGCGAGTCCACGATCTCCATCAGCGGTAGCATCGATGCCGGAGAGGTGAGCCTGACCCTCACGGAGACCGAGGAGGGCTCGGACTGTGAAGGTGATCCCGAGCAGCCGGGAACGATCACGGCGACCCGTCGCTAGCTGGTTCTAGGACT
>CAYNOM010000674.1:0-2764 GCA_964398415.1 uncultured Polyangiales bacterium
GATCCACGGCGACGGACGCTCATCGCGGGATTGACTCGGCGGGTCGGGATCTGCAATCGAAGCAGCGCGTGTACGCGCTCGAGCCGGCAAAGGCTCACGTCTTCCACCGCCAGTACAGCTGCATGAAGCCATGCCCAATGATCACGGGGTAGAGAGCCAGATTGCGCAACGTCGCGTGCAGGCGCGACCACTTGACGACCTCGCCCGTCACGACCGCTCGGGCAAGAGCCTGGAGGTGGTCGCGACCAAATGGTCCGGATTGCAGCGAGCTTACGAGTCGTGACGGAATCGCATCAGGGCCATGCAGAATCCCAAGCCAGGCGCCGACGATGGCGGCGTTGGTGTCCGTGTCGCCACCGGCCCTGATGGCACAGCGAACGCCCTCCAAGTAGCCGTGGCCTGCCCGCACAAAGGCGAACGTAGCAATCGCCAGGGTGTGCACGACGTACCCATGGTTGCTCATTGTGATTTGCACATCGCCGTCGAGCGCGAGGTCAATGGCTCTCTCGATCGACTCGCGCAGTTCCGGGTGCTCCACTGCGCTCAGGGCTTTCAACACGAGTGCCTGACGAGAGTCGTCTGGCCCCAACGTGCACTGTGCCGCTAGCTCGGAGACGTATAACGCGCCGTCGATGGCACGCGCGTCGGTGTGCGTCGTCACGGTCAGAGAGCGGGTGAGGGCTCGCCTTTTCGCGGGATCGTCCGCATGAAGGACGCCTATTGGGGCGCAGCGCATCGCCGCACCGTTCCCCGCCGACCGTACGCCGCTGTCGGGCGCGCCTGCCCAAAGGCGCAGGCAAGCTCTCAGGGTGGCTCCGCCGATCCCGAATGGACAGCACGCGAGCCACCGACGCAGCGATGAGCGAAAGCGCCGCACACAGGACGCATCATCATCGCACAACAACAGGCTTTCCGCCGTCAGCGCACTCAGCTCCGTATCATCGGACACGATCCCTACGCCCGGGAACAGGCGGTATTTGTCGAGTTCCAGCCCCTGCTGCGAGATGGTTCGGGCATCAACACCCTCGTAAGGTAAGCCCAAGGCGTCCGCGACTGCGGTCCCCCAGAGGGCTCCAAGAAGTGCATCGCTTCTGCTTCTGGGTGGGCGCATGCCTTGGCGAATGCACACCCCATGCCGTGCGGAAATTGCCCTGCGTTCACGGCACATCCTTGTTTGCATCAGCGACAAATTGCCATCGAGGGCACGACGATAGCGAACGGCATGGACAAGGTGTCGTCGTGGAAGACGCGAGTCGAGCCTCTAGAGAACGCTGCTCAACTTTCGTTCCCGTGCCCAAGTAGTACGAGCAGCTCAAGGTCCATCTGGACGCGCACTCGCGGGCGGCCGCCAGGTCGTCGCCAGTCCGCAGGTGACCGAAGTTGCCGAGCGAGCCGCGCCCGCTATCTACGCGCGGTGCGGCCTGCGACTGCATCTCTCCTGATCACCCTTCTCCTGGCATGCGCATCGGCCCCAACGCCTCACGGCAAACAGCCTCAGCCCGACGGAACCACTGCTTCGCCCTCGTCGACAGCTCACAGGTCGGCGCCGGCAACAAAGTCAATGCGAAGGGTGCGGTGGGAAGAGTTCGTTCGCGCGCTCGAGGACTACCGGGTGGGCGTACGTCCCGAACGCATCGCGACGCTGGGCGACAAGTCAGACACTTGGCGAACGTATCTCGTGGATTTTCACCTTACTCTGCACATCGAGTTCGCGCACCGATTCATCGCAAGCCTGCCCCCATCGGGCGATCTCAGCAGCGCGACCCTGCGAACCAAGCTCGAAATCGTGATCACGGCGGACGGTTCCCTCAATCGTGTCGGCGTGGTGGAGACGAGTGGAAACACTTTGTTCGACTTCGGCGCGTTCAGGGCAGTGATGCTCGCTGCGCCCTATCCCGTCCCACCCGCCCAGATCCGCTCTCCAGACGGACTCACGTACCTACGCGGGACGTTGAATCGCGGTGAAAGTCTGTGCGGCGTGTGGAACGCTGAGCCGTACATGCTTACACCCGTGGCGGCGTCCGCACCGGACCCGAACGAGTGAGTCGACGAGCGGGGCCAACACGGGCAAGGCGGGCATGGCGAGTCCTCCCCGCTCGGGTGTCGACTGAATCAGGGCCGCCTCAGGCTTCGTCCTGGTGCCAGCCTACCGGCGCATGTGCTGAGCACGCTCGCGCCGTACGCGCAGCGCCTAGGCTGTCCTTCCCAGCGCGCCTACGCTCACGGCGGCAGCGCTGCCTGAACGTTCGGCCGTGCACAGTGCTAGTCAATCGACGTGCTTGCCATCGACCCTCATCCGCTTCTCGATGCTGTGGCGTTCATCACGACGTTTCCCGTTCCGCTCGGGACCCTCGGGCGCGTTGAATCCATCCTTGCGCACCTCTTCCTCGAAGCCGCCGCGCCGTTTCAGTCCGACGACGCCGTGCGCGAGCTGCTGCGACACGGTGGTTACAAGCCGACTGGCCGCGGCAAGCCAGCTTCTGAATACCTGCTGCGCGCCGTCAGGGAAGGCGTGCTCGGGTCGATCAATGCGGCGGTCGATGCCTGCAACGTCGCTTCGCTGCACTCGGGTTTGCCGATCAGCGTGATCGATTTGGACCGAGCCCGCGACCCCTTTCGGATCGGCCTTCCAGAGTCAGGCGCTTCGTACGTCTTCAACCCCGCCGGCCAAGTGATCGACGTGGCGGGACTGCTGTGCCTGTTTGACGCCGAGGGACCGTGCGCGAACGCGGTGAAGGACGCCCAGCGCACGAAGACGACGCCG
>CAYNOM010000674.1:2774-3979 GCA_964398415.1 uncultured Polyangiales bacterium
GGGGCAAAAAATCGATCTCGTTTGGAGACCGCCACGGCGGAGCCTCCCGTCGCTTCTGGGTCAACCTCGGGGGCGGTGCACCCGGATCGGGTCGGCTGCGTGCTAGGGTCTCGCATGCGCAGGCTGATCGTCGCACCGTTCATTATCGTCGTGGGTTGCACGACGCCAACTTCAGGCTCCGGCATCTGTCGTGCGTCATCTCCGGTCAGCGACCTCCGGTCGAGAATAGACGAGCTCTCGGCCGAAGGCGACTTCGATGGCGTCGTGGAGACTCTGCACACCGTGCCGCCCGCGTCGCGCGACGAGTGCTGGTACATCTCCATCGGGGGTGCGCTGCATGACACGTGGGAGTTGTCGCGCGCGGAGCAGGAGTTGCAGCAAGGCAGCGCGATCTTTCCCGACAGCTCGGCCATCCCCTCCCTCTTGGCCAACACCTACATTTTGATGGGGAGATTCTCCGAGGCTGAGGCTCTTGTGCAGAACGCCTTGGACCGAGCCCCGCCTCCGGACAGCGGCCTTTACCTGCGCGACGCCCTTGCGCGTATGTACCGGGAGAGGGGCGACTACTCCGCTGCGAAGAAGGCCTGGGACGAGATCCTGCGTGAAGAACCGGACGACGTGAACTTCCTTCTGAACTCCGCGAGCGTGGAGGGACTCTTGGGTCACCTTGAGGAGGTGCGCGGCCGTGTCAATCGGGCACTCTCGGTAGGAGTGAGTGAGTACGGTTGGAGCGTCGGTTCGCAGGCCCTCGCCTTCGCGGCCCATTTCGGCGGCGACCACGCGGCGGCGGCGGGACACCTCGAAGCGCTGTTGTCCGCATCCGAGCCGTCCTTCTCATCTGTGATCGCCGAGCTGTCCCTCATGCTTGATCATCGCGCCCAAGATGCGCGCGACAGGATCGAAGCGCTTCCCTCGAGCACCTTGCCGTCGCCTTTGCGCGTAGGGTACGCAGGCCTGTTGGCCAAGCTCGGTGACCGGAACGAGCTGGACGAGATCATGCAAGGTGAGTGGCAGACCACGGAACCGGTCATTCGACGCACGCTGACACAAGCGCTTCTTGCGATCGGAGACCCCCGAGCGGTGGGGGTCGCTCAGTCGCTCGTCGATTCGGTTTCTGACAATCCCCTGTACGAGCATCTCCTCGGACGCGCCATGCGCGATGCAGGGCGAGCGGGCTGGGAAGAACATGCAGCGGCGGCTGCGGC
>CAYNOM010000675.1:0-3976 GCA_964398415.1 uncultured Polyangiales bacterium
TGTGGAGCATCGAAACGTTCACCTACTGATAGCGCGCGGCAGCGTCGGGGCTAGGGCAGGGTCGGCGTCGTGAGGCGACTCACTCGCCATTTCTGTGACTCACCGAGCCTCATTCGATTTGGTGACCCTCTGGCCTCGACGGTTCAGGCTCGGCCCACGACGGCTCGCGTACAACACGAGACAGCTCAGCGACCCGATCGTCCGAGCGCGCCCGGCGTTACGAGAGAAAACGCAGTATTTCTCGGCATGTCCACATGTCGTACGCTGGCGTACTGAAAACACGATCTGTCGCGCAATCTGCTTGAAAGAGGGGGGGCACATGCGCTTTTCTGCGGCCCACTATGTATCCTGCGCGCTTTGTGGTTTTGGGCTTGGCCTTGCTTACGTTGGGCCTCGGTGTTGGCTGCAGCTCCTCCTCTCCGGAGAAGGGCGACCCTGAGCTTGGGGACGCGGGTGATCCCATCACCGGTGCCAACTCAGGCCAGAACGGCGGCGATCGCGACGCCAACGGGGGCTCGAACAGCAACGCCAATGACGGCAACGGCGGCGACGACAGCGGCGCCACCAACGGCGACGACGGCGGCGGAGCCAGCGGCAAGCCCGACGCAGGCAACAACGGCAGCACCCAGGGCGACGCGAGCGCTGGCAACAACGGCGACGCTGGCTGCACGCCCATGTACAACGGTTGCGACGAGAAGTATCCGGGCGTCGACCCCGACACCCTGTGCGGCGAGATCGACGACGGCTGCGGCAACATCATCGACTGCGATCCCGACAACGACAACTGCACCGACTTCAACGTGTGCGGCGGCGGTGGCGAGGACAATCGCTGCGGCTGCACGCCGAAGACCTGTGAGACGGTGGTCGCGGGCGGGGCGCAGTGCGGGGCCGCGCTTGCCGATGGCTGTGGCGGTGAGATCGTGAGCTGCGGAGATTGCCCCGGCCCACAGGATGTCTGCAACGATCAGCTCCAGTGCACGTGCGCACCGAATCTACAGGCATGCGACGGCAAAGTCTGTGGAACTGCAAGCGATGGCTGCGGCAATGCCGTTGCGTGCGGCAACAACGGGGGCGCGTGCCTCGTGGGCGATTGCGCCGCGAACCAGTCTGTCTGTGCTTGCCCCGCCAAGGAGACGGCGTGCGTAGGCAAGACGGGCCCGTTCACGCTGCCGAACGGCTGTCAGTACGACTGCACCGTGGGTTGCGTGCCCAACAACGTCGCCGCCTGCCAAGGCGCCACCTGCGGGACGGCCACGAACAACTGCGGCGACATCGTCAACTGTGGCGCCAACGCAGGCGGCTGCGCTGCAGGTCTAGAGTGCGTGGCGACTGACTACGTCACAGGCACCTCAGTCCCGCGCCGCGCTGGAGGGTTTCAGGGCGGGCTTTGCATCGACAACGACGTCGCCAACTTGCTTGGCGCGTACGCAGTTCGCACGCATGCGTTCCGCGAAGGCGGTAGCAACACAGGCACCTCCGAGAGCCGAGCCGAAGCCCTGTCCTACGTCACGGTGACGACTGACGCTGCCGGCGTCAAAGTGCATATGCGGGACGTGGGCTGCTCGGCCACGAGCAGGAACTTCCCGGGTGGAACTTCTGCAACCTCCAATGCGCCCGCGTACACCAACCTCCCGCCCGTCGACGTCGACCTCGTGATCGCCGGAAACGCTGCAGGGAACGGTCGCTGGGAGCGGCCCATCGTCAACAACGGGGCCGGTGTGCCAACGGGATTCACCCTCGGCGTGCCTCCCGGGTGCGAGGGCAAGGCGGGGCAGGTCGTGAACGTCCCAGCTAGCGATACGCGTGCCTGGCTCACCGACAGCCCACTCGATGCCGACACCGAACGCGATTGCACGTGTCCCGCGCAAGACGAGGAGGCGCTGCTTCCCAAGGTGAGCGCGGGTGCGGCGAATCAAGACTGCCGCATCGTAGATGCGGACGCTGACGGCAAACCAGGGTTCACAGTCGACGCGAACGTGCTGTTCTTCAGCGCGTCGATCTTCAATGTCAGCATCTCCCAGATCACCTGGGCTGGCAGCATCGTTCCGTCCGGCTTCCATTCGGCTATCGCGATCGAGCCCGATCCCATCCAGCGCGTTGTGGTGGGGTGCACGGGTAGCGGCACATTGTGCAGCAACGCTTCTGGTGTGGCGGCTGGCTACTACGACTGCTCCTGCGGCACCGGCGGCCAGTTCAACCTCATCCAGTTCGTGCCGCTCGACGGCGTGGTCGATCCAGGGGCCGATGGCTGGACGTGCTCGGACGTGATCTCAGAACGCAACAATCTCTTCTCGAGCTTCGGCTCATGCACTGAGCAATCCGACTGTCCAGACCTTACTCTTTGCACCGGCGGCAAGTGCCGCCCCGCCACGAGCAACGGCGCGTGTAGCGGTAATGCGAGTGCTTGCGCAACCGAGTTGGGCATGGTGTGTCAGAACGATGGCGCGTGTTGGCCGTCGAGTGCGTCATGCCCAAATCCCAGCGCGAGCACGACTGACGCGTGTGAGTGTGCGCGACCCATGTGCCAGTAGACGGCGTCAGATGCGGGCGCTCAGGCCCACGGCCACCTGCAGATCTGGGGCTTCGTCCGTCAGGCCGTGCTGAGAGTACACGTCCAGCTGTAGATCGGGCGTAAGCTGCCACAGGGCGCCCGCATCGATCTGCAGGACGTGGGTGTCGTCGTCGGCGAGGCCCGTGCGCCCGAAGGTCTCCGCGAACAGCACGATCGAGGCGGTCGTCGGCAGCGCGTAGCTCACGTTCACGACGTGCACCGCGCGCACGCTGCGCTGCTCGGCTTCGGGCACATCACACCCCAGGTTCAATAGCAGGCCAAAGCCCCTGGGCAGCGCCCAGCTCGCGAGCATGCGCGCTTCGGGCGTCACGGCCCCGGCTGTGAACGGGCCGCTTCCGAGCGGCAGCGCGACGTCGAGCGACAGCGCGAGATCGGGAATCCACGCGTCGTTGTGTAGAAAGCCGACCTTTGCCCCGGTGACGAGGTCGGGCGCGTGTACGGTCGCCTGCGCCGTCGTGTCGATGCCGACCAACACCGAGCTCACGCGAAGCTCGAGCACGCGATGCAGTCCGATGCGCAGCGCGCTGGGGGCGCTCCACTGGCTGCCGGCGTGCTCGTCGTGCGCGAGCAAGACGCTCGACTCGAGCTGAAACGCGCCGCGCGGCACCGTGCTCGCGGCGTTGGCGTTGCCTGGCCGATCGGTGGACATGGGCGCGTCGAAACGTGGAGCCTCGGCGGCTCTAGCCACGCTTGGGGCGAGCGCGATGATCGCGGTGAGTAGCGACGTCGACCACTGAGTACGGCATGTCATCGTGACCGACCCGTACCCCACGGGGCGCTCCGCGTCGACTGACGTTCGAGGAGCCGATTCTGCGAAAGGCGGCTCAGCGTGGTAAGCCGTCCGAGTCATGCGTTATCTATGCGTTCATTGTGATCACCGCTGGGAAATCGAGGGCGACGAGGCGCCGCGTCGCTGTCCTTCGTGCATGCGAGCCACCGGCGTCGAGCCCGTGCGTGCCTCGGTGGAGAAGCGTCCCGATCGCCGGCGTCCTGTGCTCATCACGCTCGGTGTCGGCGCGCTGTTGATCGTCGCGGTCGCCATCTTTCTCACGACGAGAAAGAACGATCTCGCTGAAGGGCCTGCGCCGCTGCGTCCGCTCGATGCCTCGGAGATGGCCACCTTCCTGAAGCGCGAGCAAGTCGAGGTCGAGGGGCTCGCCCGGTTGCTCGTTCCCGATGCGACCGTGATCGCGTTTGCGAAGCAAGCTGCCTCGGGCAAGGGAGCTCCACTCGACAAAGCGACGGCGATCACAGCGGCTGTGCGCGCGCGTGCGAAGGCGCTCGCGTTTGCGCCCTGGTCGCTCGGCGAGCCGCGACCGACGACCGTGATGCTGCCCAGGGAGACTCTCTCTGCGCACGCGAAGGAGGGGGCGCGTCGCGAGCGGTCCCCGCTCGAGTTAGCGG
>CAYNOM010000676.1:0-3975 GCA_964398415.1 uncultured Polyangiales bacterium
CGCTTCGACGCGAGCTCGGCACGGCCGGCATGAAGGTGGACGGTTGCACGAGCGCCGCGCACGCGCTCTCGCTCGCGCGCGAGAAGGAGTACTCCGTGTTCGCGCTCGACCTGTGCATGCCGGAGATGGACGGAAATGCGCTGGCCCTCGAGCTCGGCCGCATCTGCCCCAGCGCCTCCTACGTGCTCGTCACCGGCCAACGCGAGCGCGACCTGCCGCATCAGCCTCCGGGAGCGCCACCCTTCGTGGCCACCCTCTACAAGCCCTGGGACCTTACTCAGCTTCTGTCCACGATAGCTCGCGCCCAGGCCACCTTCGAGGACCGACAGCGGCGCGCGAGCATGCGGCCGACGGCGGGCGATCTGGCCGCTGCGCCGATCCTGCTGATCGAGGACAACGACGCGGACGCCGAGCTGATCCAGTTGCTGCTTCAGCGCAGCGACTTGGTGGGACATGCCATCGTCCGGGTCGAGCGTCTCCAGGCGGCGGTGCGCGAGATGCAGGGCACTTCCCCCTCCGCCATCATCGCCGACCTGACCCTGCCCGATGCGCGGGGGCTCGATGCCGTGGTGCAACTGCGGGAGCTCTATCCTTCGGTGCCGATGGTGGTCTTGAGTGGCCTCGCGGATGACGCGCTCGCCATGCAGGCCGTGCAGGAGGGTGCTCACGAGTTTCTGCAGAAGTCTGAGCTGAGCACTGCGTCGCTCGTGCGTGCGCTGCGCCATGCGGCGGGGCGCACGGTGGCCACGGACGAGCTGCGGCAGCTCGCGGAGCGAGACACCCTGACGGGGTTGTTGAGCAGGGCGCGCTTCGAGACGGCGCTCATGGCGTCGCTGCTCCGGGCCCAGCGTGAGCACTCGTCGCTCTCGCTCATGTACATCGACCTCGATCACTTCAAGCAGATCAACGACGAGCTCGGTCACGCGGCAGGTGACGAGGTGCTGCGCGAGGCAGCCAAGCGCATCCAGGGCTCGCTGCGCAGAAACGATCTCGTGGCACGTCTCGGCGGCGACGAGATGGTGGCCATTCTCGAGGACACCGACACCGCGCAGGCCATGGAGCTCGCACGTCGGCTTCAGCGCTCGCTTTCTGAGCCGCTCCCACTCGTGGGTGAGCGCGGCATCGCGGCCAGCATCGGCATCGCCTCTTATCCGCAAGATGCTGCGAGTGCCGAGGAACTGTTGAACCGTGCAGACGAGGCCATGTATCGCGTCAAACGTCTGGGCCGCGGCGAGGTCGCAAGTCACGAGGAGCAGACGGGAGAGCTTCAAGGACTCGACGAGCCGAGCTCGTGTATCGAGTCACAGATCGAACATGGGGGCGTCGTGGCGCGTCGACGAGCGCTGTTCTCCCTTTCGGGCGAAGAGCTCGACATGCTCGAGATCGAGCCCGCGCTCGCGACGTCGGAGCGCATCTCCTTGGATGCGGAGACGCTGCGTCGCCTCGCAGCGCCGCCGCAGCTCTCGCTCGCCTTACATCGGCGACTCTTCTCGCTCGCGGAGGAGGTCTGTAACAAAGAGCAGCGCCCCGCTCTCGTGACACTCAGTGATGCATTCTGCCGCGCGAACGCTGATCTCGCGTCGCTCTGCAACATGCTGGCCCCCGAGAGCTCGCTCTTGTGCGTGGGCTTGCCGCAGCGCTTTCTCCAGGCCGACCCTGAGCATGCGAGCGACACCATCGAGGCGCTACACGAACGAGGCTCGCGTGTCTTTGTGGCAGACTTTGGCGCGAGCGGTGCAGACGTGGCGTTGGTTAGCCGTCTGCTTGGTCTCGATGGACTGTGCTTGGATGGGTACTTGTTACGTGAGCTATCCGTCGAACGTGGGCGGGTCCAAGCATTTCTCGATGTGGTGCAAAGCTTAGGCACGTCGTTGTCGCTCCAGATTCTCGTACGCGAGCAGGATCGCGCCCTTTGTTTGCGCTCACCTCGTTCGTGCTAGTGTGTCGGTGGGTTCCCACACCAAACTGAGCAGAGTGCTTGGGGTGGATTCGCGGCAACCAGGGAGGCTGCCATGCAACGCTCAAACGTGGTGTCGCTGTTCCCAGCTCCAAGGACCTCGCACGACGCTCAGTCCGTCACGCCGTTTGGCGCTGCGGCGCATGTGGGCACCGCCGAGGCGCGGCGCAGTCAGCCGCGCTGGATTTCGGGCGGTGATGGCTCTGCCGCCGAGGATGCGAGCGTACGCCGCGTGGCCGTCATCGACGACGACGATGATGTGCGCGATGCGCTGTGCGACGTGCTGCGCGATCAGGGTTTCGAGACTCAGGCATTTTCAGATGCCGAGAGCGCACTTCTCGCCTTCGAGCAGCAGACGATACCAGACGCCATCGTGCTCGATCTGATGATGCCCGGCATGGATGGTTGGACCTTCCGCGTGGCGCAGCGTCAGCACCCCAAGCTGCGTCAGGTGCCCGTGGTCGTCGTGACGGCGTCCGATTCGGCCCAGGCGCGCGCGATCGACGCCGATGCCATGCTGCACAAGCCGGTTTCCGCAGATGAGCTGGGCCGTGTGGTCGAGCGCGTGCTCGCCCGGGCCGAGCGCCGGCGGCTGCTCGCGCGCGGCCTCGAGATGGAGCGCCTGCGCGAGCTCGGCATGCTCGTGACGAGCGTCGCCCACGAGGTCAACAATCCGCTCACGGCGATCAGCGGGGCGCTCGGGTTGGCGTTGCTCGAGATCGAGCGCGGACGAACCCCTAGCGACGCCCTGTCCTTGCGTGAGTCGGTTCATCATCACCTGCTCACGGCGAGGGATGCGACAGACCACATCATTCACGTGATGCGTGATCTGCTCACCTTCGCCCGGCCTTCACCGCGCAGCTCCCAGGGCAACGAGCGGGCAGACGTGGGGCGCGCGGTGCAAGCAGCGGCGCGCTTGGGCGAGCCGGTGGTCAAACAGCGCGGGGGCGTGCTGCGCGTGGCGCTCGGCGAGCTGCCTCTCGTCGAGGGTGATGAGCCGCGCCTCGCGCAGGTGTTCTTGAACTTGATCGTTAATGCGGCCCATGCCCTGCGCCCAGGCGAAGGCGTCGAGCGCAGCATCGAGCTTCGAGCCCGAACGCGTGGCTCGAGCGTCGAGGTGGAGATCGAAGACTCGGGTACGGGCATCGCGAATGGCGACTTGCCTCATATCTTCGAGCCCTTCTTCACCACCAAACGCGCCGGGGGCGGCACGGGCATCGGGCTTACCCTGTCGCGTCAGATCATCGAGCGCGTGGGCGGCACGCTCGAGGTGCGCTCTACGCTGGGCAAGGGCACCACCTTCGTGATCACGCTGCGCGCTGCCCCGCCCTCGATGCCGCCTCCGCCGCCGAGCTGAGGCGGGTGCTGAAAGCCCGGCCTGGCCGCGGCGCGTCACGCTTGGATGGGTACGCCGACCAGGGTGAGCAACGCATCGGGAGTCACGGGCTTACACACCCCACCGTCGGCGCCGAGCTCGCGAGCTCGCGCGACACTCGCCACGTCCGCGCTCAGCAGGAGGATGCGCAAGTGCCTCAGGCGTGGGGTGTTGCGCAGCTCGCGCAGAAACTCCTTTCCATCCATGACCGGCATCATCAGGTCGAGCAGCACGCAGTCGGGAAGACGCTCAGCCAAGCGCAGTGCATCGAGCGCCACGCGTCCGTTCTCTGCGAGAACCACATAGTAACCGGCTGTTTCGAGCACGTCGGCGATGGCGTCTCGGATGTCTTCGTCGTCTTCTACCAAGAGTACGGTCGGCACACCCTCTTCACTCCACATCAACAGGCCCTCGCGTCCTCACACCGATCGGATGCACGGGCAGCTCCACCGTGAGCGTAGCGCCCTGACCGGGCAGGCTGGAGGCGTCGATCCGGCCCCCATGGGCTTCCACGATCTCCCGTGCGATGTACAGCCCAAGCCCGAGCCCGCCGTAGTTGTGGGCGGAGACGGCCCGCTCGAAGCGCGTGAAGATGCGCTTGACGTCGTCGGGCGAGATCCCCGGGCCCTCGTCTCTCACCGAG
>CAYNOM010000677.1:0-3973 GCA_964398415.1 uncultured Polyangiales bacterium
CCCGCTGTCGCCATGCGCACCGAGCCGGCCCAAGTCTCCGTGCAGAGCGAGCCGACCGGCGCCTCCGTGTACCGAGATGGCCAGGCCATCGGCCTCACGCCCCTCGACATGTTGGTACAGCCTGAAGAGGAGCTCGTACGCGTCGAGCTGCGCCTTTCGGGCTACCAGCCCCTCTCTGCCGAGCTGACCGCCACCGACGGCGAACGGCTGCTCAAGCTCTCGCCGCAGGAGCCGCCCGTCGAGCCGAAGGTCGAGGAGCGCGTCGAGCCACGCAAGCGTGCACCGGCCCGCACGCCACGCCAGCGGCGTGCCCCCAGGGTCGATAGCGAGCCCGCGACACCGGGTGGACCCTACGAACGCTTCGAGTAGCCCTAGCGTAGGGTCACGACGGTAACCCGCTCGCCACCCTCGTCGGCGGCACCACTTCGCACAGAAGCCACGTAGGCCGAGGGCCGCGCCAGGTGATCGCGGACGGCCTCGCGCAGCGCACCGCTACCGAAACCATGCTCGATGTAGGCGATGCTCTCGTCGCGTCCGTACATGCGGTCGAGAAAGGTATCCAGCAGCGAGAGGGCATCGTCGACGCGCATTCCACGCAGGTCGATCGTGTTGTCGATGCTGCGTACGGCGGGGCGCTGCGCGAGAGAGCGCCCAAGGATCCTCTCGGGCTTGCCCTCGCCCTTCGGCTGCGCCGACTTCCTCAGGTCGGAGATGTCGACCCACAGGCGCATCGCCCCGGCGGCCACGCGCACCCGCCCCTTTTGAGGTCCCTCGACGACCTCGGCTTCGGCGCGGAGCTTGGGCACGAACACGCGTGCACCGATCACCACCTGCTCGGTATCGATGGACGGGGCCTCGTCCCCGGGCTGCGCCGAAGACTCCACGAGCGACCGCACGTCGTCGCGCTGGGTGCTCTGGGCAGCCACGTCCTCGAGGCGCTTGGCCAGGTTTCGCACCTCGCTCGCGTCGATGCCGGCCTTGCGCAGCGCCTTCTTCGTGCGGTCGACCTCGGCCTTGGCCTCGCGCATCGCCTCGAACAGCTTCTGCGCCTCGCTGCCGAGCGTGCGCTTCTCACGCGCCTTGATCGCAAGCAGCTCCGCTTCGACGGACTCGCGCGCCGCACTGCTCACACGCAAGTCTTCGGCGAGGCGTGCGTGCTGCGCATCCACCTCCGAAAGCCTGCTCCCGAGCTGTTGTACGAGCGCGTCGAACGTCTTGGATTGCTCGGGCAGGACCTCTCGCGCTCGCTCGACCACGCCGCGGGGCAAGCCGAAACGCTCGGCCACGAGGAGTGCGCTCGACGCGCCTGGCACATCGAGACGCAGGCGGAACGTGGGCGCCATCTGTGCGACGTCGAAGCCCACGCTCGCGTTGCGCAGACGCGAGTCGGATAGGGCACGCGCCTTGAGCGGCTCATAGTGCGTCGTGACCGCGACGGCCGCTCCCTGCTCGCACAAGCGCTCGACCACAGCACAGGCGAGCGCTGCACCTTCCTCGGGGTCGGTGCTGCCCGCGAGCTCATCGAGCAGCACGAGCGCACCCTCGGCTGCGGTTTCGAGCACTTTGCGGATTTGGGTGACATGGGCCGAGAAGGTGCTGAGGCTCTTCGTGAGGCTCTGCTCGTCGCCGATGTCACTCAACACCGCGTCGAAGAAGCCGCACTCGGAGCCTGCGTCGGCCGGCAAGAACAGGCCGGCGCGCAGCATCAGCGCCGACAGTCCGAGCAGCTTCAAAGCGACGGTCTTGCCGCCTGCGTTCGGTCCCGAGATGACGAGGGCACGCCCCGCCTCGGCCTCGACGTCGTTGGGCACGACGTCCACCCCTTCGAGCAAGAGCATGGGATGCTTGGCGTTGCGGAGACGAATGCGTGGCGTCGCGACGAGCTTGGGCTCGTTGAGGCGGAGCTCGCGGCACAAGCGTGCACAGGACGCTCGCAGGTCGGCGTGCAAGAGCGCCTCGAACGCGGCGCGCAGGCTGCTCGCACGCTGACGCACCTCTTCGGACAAGGCCGCGAGCACGCGCTGCACCTCGCGTTCTTCCTCGGCCTCTGCCAACTTGAGGCGATTGCCCTGGGCGATCAGCGCGCGCGGCTCGACGAAGATGGTCGCGCCACTCGTGCTCGCACCGTGCACGATTCCGTGCACCCGTTCGTGGGTGTCACTGCGCACCGGGAGCACGTAGCGGCCGTCGCGCAGGGTGTAGAACTTGTCGGAGAGCAGCTCGGCGTGCTTCTGCACGAGCTCTTCGAGGCGCGACACGAGCACGGCGCGCAGGTTGCGGGTCTCGACGCGCAGCCGCTTGAGCTCGGCGCTCGCGTGATCGGCCAGGGTGCCGGCGGGGTCGAGGGCATCGTCGAGCACCTCGTGAAGGCGATCGAGGGTTGGGTCGAAGGGGCAGGCTGCGCTCAGCGCCGGCAGCACCTGACGCCGCGCAGAGAGAAAGCGCCTGAGCACGCGGGAGGCGCCGAGCGTGATGCGCAGCTCGTGCAACGCAGGGGCGTCGAGGTCGCCGTGACGTTCGAGGCGCAATAGGTGCTGAGACACATCGCGGATGCCATCGAGGGGCAAAGGCTCACCGCGCTCGAGAAGCCTCAAAGCCTCCGCGGTCTCCGCAAGCGCCACCTCCGCAGCCTCTCGCGTTTCGGCGAGCGGCAGCGCGAAGGGCAAGCTACTCGGCGCCTGTCGGAACTGGGCAACGGCCTCCTCGATACGCTGGAACTCCAGGTCTTCGAGGGTCTTCTGCAGCAGCGCGGCGTCCATGTTCAGCGACCGCTCTGCAGGAGCAGCGTCACCACGACGTAAATCGGGGCGAGCGTCAGCGTGGCACGCAGCGCGTAGCCGAAGAAGGAGGGCATCGGTACGCCCGACTCCTCAGCAATGGCCTTCACCATGAAGTTTGGCCCATTGCCGATGTACGTGTTGGCCCCCATGAACACAGCTCCCACGCTGATCGCGGCCAAGTAGATCGCCGGCACGCCCACGACCTCGGCGCCCAGACGCATGCCCTGGAGCGTCGACAGGAAGGTAAGATAGGTGGGCGCATTGTCGAGCAGCGATGACAGCGTGCCCGTGACGAGAAAGAAGTGCGCAGGCTCTTTCAGCCCGAGCTCGCCACCACGCGCTTCGAGCAGCGCGAGCGCGGGCACCATCGTGACGAAGATGCCGGCAAACAGCACGGCGACCTCGATGATGGGACCGTAGCTGAAGCGGTTTTTCGCGCGCGGCTCCTTGGGTGCCGCAAACAGGCTGATCAGCGCCATGGCCAGCATGCCCAGCTCGCGCACCGGCGTGGACAAGAAGATGCAGCCGATCACGCCGCCCAAAAGCGGGATGTTGATGAGGCCTGTGATGCGCAGGGGCTCGACCTCGGTCGCGTCGCGCACCACGTCCGCGGAGGCTTCCTTCGCGTAGGCGCGGGCGTCGACGAAAAGGAACAGCACGAGCAGATACGCGTTCGCGAGCAGCCAGTAGGGAAAGAGGCCGAGCGTCCAGGTGAAGGGCACGCCACGCAGGTAGCCGAGAAACAGCGGGGGATCGCCGAGCGGTGTCAGAAGCCCACCGCAGTTCGACACGACGAGGATGAAGAAGAACGGAACGTGGCTGATGATCTTGCGCTCTTGATTGGTGCGCAAAATCACGCGGATCAGCACCATGCTGGCACCAGTCGTGCCGATGAGATTGGCGAGCACGGCACCGAGCGCGAGGATCGTGGTGTTGGTGCGCGGCGTCGCTTGGAGGTCGCCGCTGATGTGAATGCCTCCCGCGATCGCGTAAAGCGAGCCGAGCAGCATTAGAAACGAGGCGTACTCCTCGAGGCTGTGCCACAGGCCGGCGGGGTAGTGAGACAGCAGGTAGACCGCGGTCGGCACCGCGAGCACCGCGGCCACGATGGCTTTGTTGCCGTCGCGCTCCCAGAAGTGGTGAAAGAGAAGCGGGACGATGGCGATGCTACCCAACATCAAGGCAAAGGGCAC
>CAYNOM010000678.1:0-3970 GCA_964398415.1 uncultured Polyangiales bacterium
GAGATGCTGACGGCCGGCACGCGCGCGGTGCGTGACGAGCTCGCGGCGATGCCCCTCGTCGAGGCCGACGTCACCCTGCGTATCGAGCTCTCCCCGCGTGGCGAGGTGCTGCGCGTCGAGGTCGTACGCAGTGCAGACCCTGACTTCGACCGCGCAGCTTTGGCCGCGGCGGAGCGCGAGCGCTTCTCCCCCGAAACCCACGACGGACATCCCGTCCCGACCGTCATCACCTACTCCTACCGCTTCAGGATCACGCCATGAACCGCAACCTCGTGTTTCTCCTCGGCGCCGCGAGCTGCATCGCCTGCGATGAGCCCGACTTCGCGTCCTACAACGAGCTCGACCGCCTGCGTGTGCTCGCCGTGCGCGCCGAGCCGGCGCAGCTCACGCCGGGCGAAAGCGGCGTCGTCGACGCGCTGGTGTACGACGCTGGCGCGGTCGTCACACGCCGCTGGTCTCTTTGCCCCTGGCCGAGCGATCCCAACGCGGGATTTGCATGTCCAATGACCGAAGGTGACTGGAGCGCCGCGTGGACGCGCGCAGGTCTCGAAGGAACACCGCTCGCGCTCGATCTCGGTCGTGCGGAGACCGCTGCGCTCAGCGTACCGAGTGATGCCACCGGGCTGCGCATGCTGTGTTACGCGCTGCTCGAGAGCCTCGGCGCGAGCGCCACCACGCCGCCGGATTGCGAGCGACACTGGGACTGGACCGTGCGCCTCGTGATCGAGAGCGATGCCGAGCGTGTCGAGGCCGTGAAGGACGTGACCCTCGG
The DNA here is from genome assembly GCA_964398415.1 of uncultured Polyangiales bacterium. Taxonomy (GTDB): domain Bacteria; phylum Myxococcota_A; class Polyangia; order Polyangiales; family DASUME01; genus DASUME01. Next base: position 773 of record CAYNOM010000678.1, read on the forward strand.
TCTGTCGAGCGAGTTCGTGCCGAATCAAAACCCGCGCCTCATCGCGTTTCGGGTTCGAGACGGTGCAACGCAGGCGACCTTCGAAGGTGACTCCGTACAGCTCCCGCGCAGAGACCGCTACGCCCTCTCCGTGGAGGTCGCCGAAGACGCCGCCGAGACGTACTTGCCGCGACCGGTGTCGGGGCAAACCTCGACCGAGCCCGAGACCGAGCCTCTGACGTTCACCTGGTTCACGACTGCGGGCTCCACCGAGCGCATGCGCAGCACCGCACGCGAAGGCGTTGAGTCGCTCGAGCACGCCACCAAGAACGAGCTCAAAGAGCTTCGCAGTGCCGCGGCCACGGACCTGTTCGTCGTCGTCCGCGATCAGCGCGGCGGCGTCGATTGGATCTCAGGCGCCCTTCACTTCGCAGACTGACCCGCCCCAAATCTTCAACCTTCGCGCACGGCCTCTGCCCCTGCGCTGGGGTGACTTGCGACCTTTTTCGACCCTTCGAGGTGTGTGATGCGCATCCCATGCATGATTCTGTTGATCCTCGTCGCCGCTCAGGCGCGCGCGCAGGTAAGTGTCGACGAGCCTCCGCGGCTCGAGAGTGAAGTCGCTGCCGACTACCCAAAGAGCGCGCTCGCCGCGGGCGTCGAGGCCACGGTGCTCTTCGAGCTCGACATCGACGCCTCGGGACGGGTCACGCGAGCCGTCGTCCGCGAGCCTTCGGCGACCCCAGAGCATGGCTTCGAAGCGGCCGCGCAGCGGGCCATCGAGCAATTTCGTTTCGCGCCCGCGCGAGCCCAGGGCACGGCCGTCCCCGTGCGCATCGGCTACCGCTACCGCTTCGTGCTGCCGCCGCCCGCACCTGCTCCCAGCGCGTCTATCGCGCCAGCGGACGAGCTCCCACCCGAGCCTGAGGCCATCACCACGCCACAAGCGCAGGGCGAGCTCTCGGGCCGCGTGCTCGAGCGTGGCACGCGCTCTCCGCTGGTGGGCGCACGCGTGCTGATTCAACGCGACACGGAGGCCTTTGAGGCCTTCACGGATGAGCATGGCGGATTCAGCTTCTACGACCTCGCTCCCGGCACGTGGCAGCTCTCGATCGGCGCCCCAGGTTTCATGGAATCGCGCGGCCCCGAGGACGTCGTCGCCCACGAGCGAACCGACGTGAAGCTCTACCTCGAACGCAGCCCCGACAACCCCTACGACGTGATCGTGGAGGCCCAAGCACCGCGACGCGAGGTGACGCGCCATCGCTTGTCGATTCAGGAGGCGCAGAGTCAGCCGGGCACGCTCGGCGATCCCCTGCTCGCCGTGGGCAACCTACCTGGTGTCGCGACCTTACCCTTCGACCCTGCGGGGCTTGCGATGCGCGGCGCAGCGCCCGACGAGTCGATGGTGTACCTCGAGGGCCTGCGCATGCCGATCTTCTACCACTTCGTCGGACTACGCTCGATCATCGCACCCGGCATGTTGGAGAGCCTCGAGCTCTATCCGGGCGGTGCGCCCGTGCAGTACGGTCGACAGCTCGGCGGTGTGCTCGGCGTGCGTCTCAAGACGCTCGATCCGGATCGCACCCACGGCTACGTCGACGTCAGCATGCTCGATGCCGGAGCGTACGTGGAGACGCCGATCACCGATCGGATCTCGATCGCGGTGGCTGCGCGCGCGAGCTACATCGATCGCGTCATGCAGGCGCTCGATGCGCCCCTGCCTCGCTACGACGACTACCAGCTGCTCCTCCACGCGCGTCCTGCAAGAGCCCATCGTCTGCAGCTGCTCTACATGGGCTCGGACGACGCGTTCGAGCTCGACACGGACGACCTGCGCGAAGAGAGCGCCCAGGTGACCTTTGGCACCCTCGAGGCCGAGGCGCACATGCAGCACGTGGCGCTCGCCTATGACTACACCCCGACCGACGTCCTCTCGAACCACGCGCGCATCGGATACCTGCACTTTCGCTCAGACACCACGCTCGGCAGCGATGCGCGGATCAACTTCGACTACAACGTGCTGCAGCTTCGCGACGTCCTGCGCCTTGCGCCCTCGGCGCTCATCAGTCTCGAGCTCGGCATCGATGCGGAGGTCGGACGCTGGGGCACGGACGTGCTCGTCGCGCCACCCCCCCACGCCGGCGAGCCCCAGGGGTACGTCAATTTTGCCGAAGAGCGCCGCGCGCACCGCGAAGGCCTCGACGCCCACACCGCAGGCGGCTTTGTCAGCGCCGTGATCAAACCCTTGGAGCACCTGACTCTCGTGCCCGGTTTGCGCGCGGATCTACAGCCGCAGATTCGTACGTTCACCTTCGATCCACGCATCAGCGCGCGCTATGCGTTGCGCGAGGAGCTCGCGCTCAAGGCCGGCACCGGGGTGCACCACCAGAGCCCAAGCATCGACCAGTCTGCGAAGCGCTTTGGAAATCCCAATCTCGGCCCAGAGCGCTCGCTCCAGCACAGCGCAGGCATCGAGATCCTCCCGCTTCCTTTTCTCACCCTCGAGCTGACGGGCTTTCTCCACCAACTCGACGGTCTCGCCGCGCGCTCAGACCGCGTAACGCGTGAGGGTGACTCGCTCGTCCCGCTCGAGTACGAGAGCACCGGCGAGGGACGCGCGTACGGCCTCGAGGTCATGTTGCGACAGCAGCTCGCCCATCGCTTGAGCGGCTGGATCGCCTACACCTACTCGAAGTCGGAGCGGCGCCGCGTCGCCAAAGACCCCTATCGTCTCTTCGACTACGACCAAACCCACAGCCTCGTGCTCGTGGCTGCCTATCAGCTGCCGTTTCACATGCAGCTCTCCACGCGCTTTCGCTATCGCACAGGCCAGCCGACGACTCCCGTGGTGGGCTCTACATTCGTGTCCGATACGGACGAATATGCTCCCACCTTCGGCGCCACGAACAGCCGTCGACTCGACGCCTTCCATCAGCTCGACCTGAGGCTCGACAAGCGCTGGGTCTTCGACCGCGTCTCGCTTGGCGCCTATCTCGACGTGCAGAACGTCACGAATCGCAAGAACGCCGTGGCCGTTCGCTACAACTACGACTACTCGGAGAGCGCGAAAGCAGCCGGCCTTCCGCTCCTCACGATCGTGGGTTTGCGCGCCGACTACTGAAAGCACGCGTCAAAACGTGCCGCGCACCCCGTTCGGCAGCAGCTCGAGCCCGTAGAGCCTGCGTGCGTGGGCGCGTCGCGCACTGAGCAGCGCAT
>CAYNOM010000679.1:0-3968 GCA_964398415.1 uncultured Polyangiales bacterium
GCTCGAGGGTGCGGCTGGCGGTGGCTTCCAGGACGTGTCCGACATCTTCAGCCAGTTCAACGACCTATTCGGCGACTTTTTCGGCGGCGGCTTCGGCGGCGGGGGGCGCGGTCGTCGTCGCGATGGTCCGAGTCAGGGGGCCGATCTACGCACGGTCGTGCAGCTGACGCTGTCCGAGGCCGTGTTCGGCACGAAGAAGGACGTCGAGATGGCGCATCCCTCGCCCTGCGAGAGCTGTCACGGCACGGGCGCCAAAGACGCGCAGCTCACCACCTGCGGCACCTGTGGCGGCAAGGGGCAGGTGTCGCACGCACGCGGGCCGTTCTTGATGAGTCGCCCGTGTCCGGCCTGTCAGGGGCGGGGCAGCATTCCGAAGGAAGTCTGTTCGGCCTGCAAGGGCGTCGGCGAAACCGAGATCGAGCGCAAGGTGAAGGTCACGATCCCCGCGGGCATCGACCACGGCCAAACCCTGCGCGTGGCGGGGCAGGGGCAGGCGGGACGGCGTGGCGGCCCTTCGGGGCACTTGCTCGTCACGGTGGCCGTCCAGGAAGATGCACGCTTCGAGCGCCAGGGCATCGACTTGGTCCACGAGCTCAAGGTGCCGTTTCCCGTCGCGGCGCTGGGCGGCGAGGTCGCGATTCCGACGCTCGAGGGAGAGAACGCTTCCGCCAAGATTCCAGCCGGCACCCAGCCGGGGCAGACCGTGGTGGTGAAGGGCTACGGCGTGCCGCGCCTCGACGGACGAGGGCGTGGAGATCTGATCGCGATCGTGCAAATCGACGTACCCACCAAGCTTTCTTGGAAGGCCAAGGGATTGCTCAAGGACCTGCGCGCCGAGCTGCGCGCCGAAGAGTAGCGTCCGCGCAAGCTCGGCTCGCGCCGAGCGGTGCGCTGCTCACAGCGCCGGGAGCTCGCTCGGGAAGCGCAGGGGCTCTTTGTGCGCGAGCCAGCTGTAGACGCCGTAGGACTGAAGCACGCGCCGTGTGTAGCGCCGTGTTTCGTCGTAGGGGATGTTTTCGACCCAGACGTCGAGGGGCTCTTTGCTTCGCGCATCGAGCCAGCGCTTCGCGGCGCTGGGGCCTGCGTTGTAGGCGGCAGGCACGAGCGCATACTGCCCACGCACGTTCGTAGCGAGGGTGCGAATGAAGCGCACCCCGAGCTTGAGGTTCACGTCGGGGCGCTTGAGCGCCTCGGGGTCGTGCGGCAGGCGCAGCCCCTTGGCGATGGCCTTGGCGGTGGGCCTCAGCACCTGGATCAAACCGTAGGCATGGGCGGGGCTGACCGCGCGCGGATTGAATCCGCTCTCCTCGCGGGCCACGGCGCGCACGAACGCACTCGGCACGCCTTCGAGGGCGCTCGTCTGCTCGATCAAAGGCTCGAACGCCATCGGATAGGCGACCCGGTAGAGCGCGAGATCGCGTCCCACTGGTGTGCGCGAGAGAAGCTCGTCGACGCGTGCGCGCGCGAGGTTGACTGCGATGTGGGGTGCTCCGGCGCGTTCGAACAGGGACACGGCTGCCCAGTACAGCTCGGGCTCTGTCGCCTGGGACATCAGCCCCAGCGCGCGCAACTCGCTCTCTGCGAGGGCGAGCTCTCCCACGCGCAAGAGGGCGATGCTGCGGATGAAGCCGGGGTGGGACAGCTCCGGGCGCGGCTCGAAGCGCAGGGCTGTCGGGCCGTGCTTGCGCAGCTCGTCGAGCAGCTTGCGTGCGCGTCCCGGATCGAGCGTCTCGAGGCGCGCGAAGGCCTGTTGGCCGTAGTAGCTGAGTGGCATGCGCTCGAAAAGGCCCGCAAAGCCATGGGCGGCCTCGCCCCGGCGTCCGAGCTCTGCGAGCCAGCGCGCACGGAAGTAGGGCGCGCGGCCGTGCACGCCTTCGGCATCGCCTTCGAGTGCGTCGTCCGGCAGATCGAGCAACTCGATCGCGCGCTCGATCTGGCCCTCGGCATGCGCCTGCCACGCCAGCAGAAAGCGTGCGCGCGCGTGCATGTCGCCGTCAGGGTAGCGCTCTGGCAACGCGGACAGACGGCGTCGCACGCCTTCGGTGTCGCCCATGTCGCGCGCCACCTTGGCAGCGCGAAACAAGGCGTCGTCGGCGAGCCTGTGCTCGGGAGATTCGCTCTCGAGCGCCTCGTAGTGCTCGATGGCCACCTCGTTTTTGCCGAGCGCCGAGAACGCGCGCGCGGCTTGAAAGCGTGCCCAGGCGCGCTGGTCTGTGTCGTGCGCGCATTGCTGAGCGGCTTCGGCCATGCGCCCCGCGCCCTCCGCGCGCGCGCGACGATGGAGCAGCGCGCGTGCCTGGCCGTAGGTGACGCGACAGCGCAAAACGGGGTCGTCGCCCACGTGCGGCTCGAGCGCGAGGTAGGCCTGTTCGGCGTCTTCGTAGCGGAGGCCCGAGAGCAGAGCGTCGGCGCGTGCGAGCTTGTCGGCGACGTCTGGCTCTCGCAGGGCCTCTCGCACCTCACGCGGCAGTTGCTTGAGCACCTCCGCGGCGCGCTCTTCGGCGCGCTTGCCCACGCGGCTGTCGGGTGCACGAAAGGCCACGCGTCGGTACAAGGTGAGCGCGCGGGTGCGCGACGCTTCGTCTGTGCGCTCGGCCAGCAGATCGGCGAGCGGCATCGCGATCTGCACCGCGGCCGCCTCGTCGGGTGCGTCACCCACGAGCTTCTCGAAGTGTTCGATCGCCTCGTCTTTGCGGCCCGCGGAGGCCAAGAGGCGCGCTCGCGCGCGCTCGGCGAGCCTCAGTCCGGGAAAGGATTCGAGCTCGGAGGTCCCCGTAAGCAAGGGCTCGAGCAGCTGAAGGCCACGCAGGGGCTCGGCCGCTTCCAACCACTCGGCCGCCTGCAGGCGTGCCCAGGGCGCGAGTGGATGCCTGCTCGCTGCGAGCTCGTTCAGCAGGTTGGCAGCGTCCACGGGCGCCTCGAGCGCTCGCGTCGCGGAGGCGGCCACCCAACGCAGCAGCGGGGCTTCGTCAGCAGACGCGTTCGCCAGCGCGGAGAGCGCAATCGCTCGCGCCTGCTCGAGCGCTCCTGCCTCGCGTGCGACGAGCGCGCGGTCGAGCGGAGTGCCCTTCGTGCGCTTGACCACATCGGGATCGAAGGCCTCGCTCGGCGCTGGATCTTTCGCGAACGCGTGCGAAAGGTTGGAAGGCCGCGCATAGGGCGGCCCACCTGTCAGGGCGAGCGCCAGCAGCAACGTCGATGGGAAAGGTCTCAGCCACTTTGCCGCCACCCTCTCAACCTAGGGGTAGGTCCGCCGCGGAGCAACAATTCGATCAGCCGCGTCGTGCGCGGTGCTGGTCTTCGGCCTCCTCTTCGGCCGCCCGCTCCGCCTGGGTTCGTGCCCGTTCACGCCGCCTGTCGAGCGCACGTTCGACCACCTTGCGCTCGGTTTCGGCCACGGACAGTCGCTCACGGCACAGATCGCGCGCGAGGCGCAGCTCGCTCACCCTGGCCGCAGAACGCCGCACGGCGGCGCAACGCGAGGCGTGATCCAACGCGAGTCCGCGTGCGTGTTGCTCAGCCCAGGCGAGCTCCTCGGGTGTGTCGCCGAGCTGCGCCCTCGTTCTCCCTGCTTCGACGCGCCGTCGCGCCTCGCGCGCCGCGCTCAGGGCCTCGGCGTGTGCCACTTCGGCCAGGCGCAGGGCACGCTCTGCCGCGCTCAGGGCGTGCTGGGCATGCTCGCGAGTGTGGGCGCGCAGGCGTTCGAGGGTCTCGAGCGGGGCCTGCGACATCTCAAAGCGTGAGCGACTCTTCGGTGGTTTCGAGCGTGGCGCTGACACCGTCGCTCGCAGTGTCGCCCTCGGCCCAGTTGCCGCGGAGCTCTGTCGCGCTCAGGGCGTCGATGATGCCATCTTCGACTTTGCGATCGAACGCATCGAGCTCACCGCCGAGCCTCAAGCGCGGATGCTCGGCATCGAGCGGGACGAGCCCTGCGCGGAGCGAGCCCTCGAGGGACTCATAGGCGAGGG
>CAYNOM010000680.1:0-3964 GCA_964398415.1 uncultured Polyangiales bacterium
CGACATATCGCACATGGGACGACTCCCGCGGCTTTGCTGGCCAGCGCTGAGGGTCTTGCTGTAGAATTTTTCAGCGGAGGTGCACGTGGAGCTGCGGCGGATGCTCGAGCGGTGCGAGCGGGACCAATGGTCCATCGACGAGCTGGACTTCAGCGTGACGCCGCGCGCCATGACCCGCGACGAGGAAGAGGCGATCGTTCAGTACTTTACCGACATGGCCGGCATCGAGATGCTGGCAGGCGAGCTGTTTCGCGTGCAAGAGGAGCGCACGGACGACCCGACGCTCAAGCGCATCTTCCGCAGCTTCGTCGGTGATGAAATCCGCCATGCTGCCGTGGCCGCGCGTCTCGCCCAGCATTACGACGTCCATCGCTATCGACCCTACCGAGAGAACCCACATCTCACGCGCTTTCGTCCCTACTTCGTCGGCGCGTTGCGGGAGCTCTCCGCGGAGGTCGCCAACGCCTACATCACTGGCGGTGAGCTGTTGCTCGACGTGGCGCTTTTGCGCTCGCTCAACGACTATGTGCACGACGCCATGTCGCAGCGGGCGATGGACCTGATCAACCGTGACGAGTCGCGGCACATCGCCATGGATTTCCACATGGTCGAGTACTACGCGTCCGACGACTACCAGCTCTGGTTGAGCCAGCAGAAGTCGCCGGCGCCCGCTTCTGCGAAGCTCGCGCGCGCAAGCTACGCCTTCGCAAACATGCTGCTTCACGCCGCCCCCTTCTTTCACGACGTGTTCTTCGCGCCACTGTCGCGCGTGGATCCCTCGGGGCGCCGCATGCGCGAGGCCTTCATGCGCCTTCAACTCCTCGGCGCGCGTGATCGGGTGCGGGAGCGTCCGTTCTGGCGCGCCCTGGCCGTCGGTCAGCTCGTGTTCACAAACCCGTTCCTCGGGCCGGTGTTCGGCAGGATCGCGCAGCGTGTGGCCGGGCTACCCGACGCGCTCATGGGCCAGCTCTACGACGAGCACGAGCTTGCGTCAGCGCGACGCGCTTCGCTCGAGGCCCTCGTCGACGAGACCCTCGGGCTCAAGTTCGAGGCATGACCGCGCGCGTCACGCGTCGCAGCGCGCGATGCGCCTGAGCGCGTCCTTCAACGCCGTGAGGTCGACCTCGGCCGGGCTCGCGGCGGCACGCGCGGCGTCGACGGGCTCGCGCGCCCCCTCGGCGCGCAAGGTCTGAGACTGCACGGCGCCGAGAAGTGCGGTCACGAAGCCCCAGTGAAAGCGCGCCGCGTCGTCCTTCGCGGTCGCCACAGCATCGATACGCGCGAGGAGCACCGCGATCACGCCTCCGAGCACCGCGCGGTCGAGCTGGGCACGGGCCCTGTCGCGCAGCGCGATGTTCTGCGCCGGCACCTCGGGATCGAGCTCGCGAAAGCAGCTGATGGCGAGCGCGCCCCGCGTCGCGCGCGCGTAGGCATCCGGGTCGGCCTCCGCGATGGCGCCGCCGAGTCCGATGCCGAGGCCCGCCCCGTCGAAGTAGCCGTAGGCCGAGTCGCAGTCTTTGGGATTGTCCTCGGCGCAGGTGAGCGTCTCCTTGTAGGTCGAGACGGCCGAGAACCAGTACAGCGCCCCCTCGATGCGGCCCGCGTTGAAGCGTGCATCTCGGCCCTCGAAGCCCGCATTGAGCGCGCTGCGAAGGATGGGCTCGAGCTTCGCCGGGCCAGCGCAATAGTCTGGGTTTTCGCGCACCGAGGCGGCGTCGCGGCAGTCGGCGTCCGCCTTCGGTTGGTAGTGGGGGTCGTATCGCCGCGCGACGCGCGAGCCAAGCCCCTCGTCCTCATCGTACAGCTTGCGCGCCGCGAGAAAGTCGTCGGGTGACGGATCGGTCGTGGGCGTCGAAAGCAGCGCCGAGATCGCCTCGAGTGCCTGCGTTCGTGCGACGGAGCTGATGCTGGGGTCGACCGGATGATAGGTGCCGTCATCGGCCGCGCACGCACCGAAGGCGTCATCACTGCCGGGGTTGAAGTCGCCCTCGAGCACCGCGCTGAACGGAACGCACTCGCCCATCACGGGTGGATTCACGCCCCCCGGCAACTCGCCCGCGTCGAGCGGATCCAGCGTGGGAGCCGGCTCGTCTCCGCAGGCCAGCATTGCCAGGAGTCCCAACGAAAAGAGCCGCACGCGTCGCATCGTTTCACCCTCGGTCAGTAGCCCATGCTCACCCCCGCGCTGATGCCGCGCGCGGGGCCGTTGATGCTCGAACCGTGCACGCGGTAGGGCGCGTCGAGCAAGTTGTCGAGCGACAGGGACAGCACGAGGTGCTCGCGCATCCGATACCCAGCTCTGAGATCGAGCACCGCGTACCCCGGCGTGCCGCCCGGTGGAATGCGTGCGTCGCCGAGATCGGTGACAGACAGTCGGTCTTGCCGCAGGGCCCAGCGCAGCGCGAGGGTGGTGTACACCCCGCTCGCGAGGTGGCGGTGACGCAGCTCGACGCTGCCGTGCAGGGGTGGCACGCGCGACAGCGGGCCGCGGCCCTGGGCGCTGCCATCGGGGACGCGCGGCCCGTCTCCGAACGCGTACGAAGTCACGTTTCGAAGCGTGATGTCCTGGGGCAGAAACAACGTGATCCCACCCTCGGCGCCGAAGATGCGCGACGTCGTCTGAGCGTTGACGAGCTGATACAGCTCGCGCGACGTGGCGCAGGCCGGCGTCTGCTCGGGACACTCCTCCGCCGTGCGCGGCGCACGCAGGATGGCGCCATCGATGAAGGTGGCGAAGGTCCACAGATCGAGGCTCAGCACGTCGTGTCGCGCATGCATGCCGAGCTCGACCGTGTGCGCACGTTCGGGCCTGAGCGCGTCGTTCTCGAACTGAAAGCCGGGCCCCACCTGTTGGCGGGCAGTGAGGTCGTCGAGGTTTGGCGCGCGAAAACCCTGGTCGTAGTTGAGCGCGACGTCCACGCCCTCGGCGGCATGCAGCGTGATTCCCGCCTGGGCCACGGCAGCGCCGTAGTCTGCGTCGATCGCTCGCGAGGCAGACGGAGCATCGGCGGGGGCTTTGGCTTTCACCCACGCACCGCGCGCGCCGCCGCGTAGCTCGACGAAGCTCGTCACATCCAGCACGAGCTGTCCGAACAGGCCTCCCGTCAGGTAGCGCGAGCCGTCGAGGTAGGAGCCGCGCGACAGGTCGAAGGCAAAATCGATGTCGGTGAAGCGCTGGTCGGCGCGCGAGCGTACGACGTCCGCGTAGCCATCGGCGCCGTAGACGAGGCTGAGCGCAACGTGGCCGAAGCGCTGGGGCCTCGTGCGTGCGCTGACCGAAAGGCCCTCCGTCGTGACCTCGTTGTGCCAGCGCTGCTCGACGCTGGGCCGCGTGCGCCGCAGGGCCTCGCTGTAGCGCTGCAGCGACAGACGCAGATCGAGGTCTTCGATCCACGGCGAAACGTCGCCGCGCAAGGTCACGTAGGACAGCGTGCGAAATTGCCGATCGAAACGCAGGCAGTCGGTATCGGGCGCCTCGCGCGGTGGACATTGATCGGTGCGTGGCGCGTCGAACTGGCGATAGCCGTACACGGCGGCGCTCAACATCACCTCGCGCGTCAGCGACTGATCGACACGCCCGTCGAAGGTGACATCGCGAAAGCCAGTGCCGAGCTGAGTGCGCCCATCGGGCTCGAAGCGCGGGATCGACGGGGCGTTGGCACCGGGATTTTTGACCACGCCGGCAGTCTCGAGTCGACGCGCCTCGCGGTAGCCTGCCCCCACGAGCACGCGTGTGCGCGCGGTGTGCCCGAAGCCCGACTCGACGCGACCCGAGAAGAGGTCGTCCTGCGAGGCGTAACGGCCGAACAGGCGCGGCGTCGCCCACAGTCCATGGGCGTTTCGCGTCGCTCTCGGCACAGCCACCCGCGGCACTGCGAGCACCGCGCCGCCCAGGGCATCCGCGCCGTGACGCACCGAGGCTGAGCCGCGCTCCACCTCGAGGTGATCGAGGGTGAGCACGTCG
>CAYNOM010000681.1:0-3942 GCA_964398415.1 uncultured Polyangiales bacterium
GCGCCTTCGTGGATGCCCATTGCGCGAGCGGCAAGGCCCCGTGGTGGCCTGAGGATCGCGTGCACGCCCGCTGAGTCGTCCGCGCTGCGGCGGCGGCCTTACGGCGCACTGGGGTGCCAAGGCGCGCAACTCGTGAAACCGGCGTGAGCCCGGAGCGATCCATGGGGCGGTTGCCGGGTTCCACAGGGGCACAACTTGCTCGAGGGGGGTTGGGCGTGCCGTCGCCAGATGGACCGTTCCTCTGGAACGTATCGTTCGCGGTACTGACCGAAACCCTTAATTAAGAATTACTCTGCTTAAGGGTTTCGGTCAGGAAGATCCATTAGCCGGCTAGGCGACTAGCCACCTGGAGAAGGGTGCGAGTCGATCAAGCTGTGATCCATCCAGGGTGCGTTCGCCCGTCATGTACCGGTACATCGTCCGCTCGCTGCAGTTCGCCACCCAGGCTGCCGCATGCACACCCCCAAGCCGCTCGACGGCGAGCTTGATCTGGTCGGGCGTCAGGGTTCGTGCCTTGCTGGGTCGGCCCCCGGGAGAGATGACCTTCACGCCGCCGATCCAAAGCTGCCCTGCGGGGCGCACGGCGCCCACGTGGAGCGCCCAACCTGGTCGTTCGCGATGCACGGTACGAAGGCGCCCGTGCGCCTGCGCGAGCTCGTTCGCACACTGCTCCTCGCCACGAGATCGCGCCGTCTGGTCGAGTTCCGCGAAGCTCGCCTCGTGCGCCGTGCACATGACGTTCGGCCATGGGTCTCCGAGGGTGACGAGCAGGTCGAGTCCGGCCATATGGTTGAGGCCCTTGATTGCGCCGTAGTGGCCCCAAAGGATGGAGCCCGAGCGCGCGCGTAGCGCAGGGCCGAATGCCGTCTGAAAACTCTCGAGACGGTCCGCAGGCGCGCCAAGCTTGTCCCAGGCCTTGCGGGCCTCTCGATCGCGCGGGTTGAGCGATAACCGTAGGGCGAGCTCGATGGGCAGCATGGTGATGATGCCGAGCGATTTGTCGAGCCCGAGCCCGTCGGCCCAATGAAGCGCGTCCTGGACGGCCCCCACGAACGAGTCGCTGCACAGGGGCACAGCGCCCTCAAACCAGCCGCTGCGGTTGGCTCCGGAGAGCATGCGCCAGGTGCGCTGGATCTCGGCGCCGTCGGCGACCTCAAAAGTCCGCAGTGGTGGTTTGTAGCCCAGAAATCGAGCAAGCAGAGGCAGATTGGACGCCGCGTCGGCGTCAAGGATGACAGTCCTCCCCTGCCGTTGCAGGGCGCGGATGTACCCTTCGCGTGGGAGGTAAAGAACAAGGACGTCCTCGCCGTCGCGCTCCTCTTGCCAGATGCCAGCACCGGGTAGATCGGAGGTAAGGGCTCGATGCACGGCGCCCAGGATGCGTGCCGCCTGGCCGATGCGCGCAGCGTGCTCAATTCCCATCATGGCGATGTGACGACCCACAGAGCTGAGGGGCAGCTGGTAGCGTCCACGCTGCTCGTCGGGGGCAATGGCCGCTCGAGCGAGCTCAACTGGATCGGCGGTATCGATCCCGGTCTGTGCGACCGCATAGCGCAGGTCCTCTTGGTCAACCTCGGCCGCGTACTCGCGCACGTCTCGCAGTGAAGCCAGGCCGTCAGGGCTTGCACGGCGGGGCGCATCGCGCACCCGAAGCGGGTTGAGAAGTCGCGAAGCGAATGGGTCGCGCTCTTGAGCTCCCCGCGCGTCACACTGATTTTCTCGAACACGGACGGGGGCTCGTCCGTATAGAGCGTGCCCGTCGAGCCCGCTTCTTCCGCGAGGGCCTCGATTCGGGCGTGCGTTCCGACTGTGACAAGAGCGTCCTCGGGTCCATCAAAGCCCAGGCGCGCTGGGCACGTCTCATAGCGCTCGCACCGATCCGTGTTGCGTCCCTGGCAGAGCTCCCATTGCATCGAGATGCCACCCGGAACAAGGAGCTGTGCAACTTCGTGGTGGATGCATTCTGGGCTTCCATCATCCTTGAGCACGGTAAGGGGGCTGAAGAGGCGCTTTGCTTCGATGCCGCGAGCGCTCAGGTCCAGTTGGTACTGCTTGGCGAGCTCGTGCTTGTCGACCGAGATCGCAGTCTTGGAGCCCAGCGGAGCGCGGCCGCTCGCGGAGCGCACGACGCCACGCGCACGCTCGGCCGTTTCGTCCATCGCACTCGCGCTCTTTCCAGAGCCTGCCCGCAGGGCATAGGCCGACACGCCATCGCCCTCTTGCCTCAGGCCTTCCAGAACTCGCTGACTGATCTCATTACCGGCGAGCAGGGCAGGCTTGGCAGCTCCGGTCAGCCAGTGCTCATAGTCCTCTGAAGTCCGAATCCCGAGCGATTCATCGAGCGCGAGTGCGACGCCGCGCCACTCGCGTAACAACCCAGCATAGCCGCCCACGCTGTCGCCGCGCCGCACCCGATCGAGGGTGCTCTTGGCGCTCTGGAGCCGGTCTTCGCGCTTGTCGTCGGCTCCCGTCTCGATGGAGATGGCTTCGCAAATCGCAGCGAGCCGACTTGGAGGCGCACCCTTGTCGAGCAGGGCACCCGCCAGGAACATGAACATGCGGTGCCAGTTGTCGCTCTCTTGCTCCGCGGCCTTTGCAATCACCTTGGCCCGGTAGCTCCACGGTTCGCCAGCATCGGGCAGCTGCACCTCCGCGAGCTTGGCTCGGGCCACGCGCACGCCCTTGGGTGACTCGCGCGCGCCGCCTAGGGTCGCGAGCTCTTCTACGGAGAACTGAGGCAACGCGAGTGGCCTTGCGTCGTCGAGCAGCATCACACTCGGCCTGTAGTCGATCAGCGTGCCGTTGTGTTCGCGGCGGACGTTGGCGAGGCGCCACAGTCGTCCCACTTCCTTTTCGATCGCCTTGTCGTATTCGACACCAGCCTCGCGAATCTTGAACAGCCACCACCGAAAGTAAGGCAACGCCTCTCTTATCGGAATGGGTTCGAGGAGAGGTTGAATGATGTGGATCCCCTTGAGGGTGCTGTGGAAGATGGCTCCTCGCAGGATCTCTGCCTTGCGCCAGGTGTCCACCAGCGCGCGCACTCGGGATTCCTCCTCACCCACAGGCCAGGGTTCGTGGCCACCGTTCTTCTTCCCCGGGTTGTCGTAGTCCGCGCAAAAGACCGTGATCTGAAGCGGATGCGGATAGCTTTCGTAGCCGCATTGGTTCACACGGTGAATGTGAGTCTGCCCCTGAGCGCTGTACATCGTCATGTACGCATCGGTGTCATACTCGGCGAGGAGCGCGTCTCTGAGCTCCATGACCCTCATGCGCTTGCGCGAGTCGTCGGCTGGGCTGTTCCAGCCCCAGAACTTCTTCTCTGGTGCCACGCTGACGAGCGGCATGGTTCCGCAGACTCCGTGAGGGCGAACGAGGAACGGAGCATCACGCGACCAGCCACAAGGAGCTCATCGACGTGACGTATTGCAGCCCGGTGAGGGCCGCTACTCCGAGTGGTGCCAGATGCCTTGCCCAGGGAGGTTGGGTTCATCCTTCCAATGAGCCGGCTCATCCAAAGGGGCCCCAGGGTGGCGCAACACGGCTCCGGAGCCGAACTGTTCGAGCTCATGCATAGGATCGGCGCGATGCGATGCATCACGCCACGGGTCTGACAGCGCTCCAATCAGATCACATTTCGTCGAGCTGTCCAAATCAGCTTGCTTGTTCGTGTCATTCATCGTTGCGGCTCCTTCTGCAGCGACAGTTTTCTGGGTGGTCATCGCGGCGCCTGCTCCCCAAGCTCAGCGCGATACCGAACGCGCGCCCACCGCGCGCTCGACTCGTTGGCGAGTAAGGTCTGGAAGTAGTTCTGCTTCTGTTCGTCGGTCTTCGGCCGCCACGCGGGCAGCGCGAAGTCGGCTGGCGGCTCCTCGCCGAAGTGCTCGCGATACTTGTGCACGATCCAGCGCGGATTGAGGCCGTGTCGCGTGGCGACGCCGC
>CAYNOM010000682.1:0-3933 GCA_964398415.1 uncultured Polyangiales bacterium
GGATCGACGGAGTAGGCCTGGTTCCACTCGCGAATGGCTTGGCTGTAGTTGCCGGCGCTGTAGGCCGCTTCACCGCGGCGAAAGGCCTCGCGCGCGTCGACGGCACCTGCCGCCGGGGTCGTGGTGTCCTGTGCGTACGACACCCACGACACGCTCATGATCAAAGCGAAACACACGGTTGCTAGACGCATCGTCTCTCCAACGTTCCCCCACGCGGGTGATGCCGGCCACAGGATACCCCGGTGACGTGTCCCCTGGGAACTTCGACGGTTGTCGTTCGCCACAAGTGACCCCATCCGGCACGCCGCGAGGCGTTCGTGATATGATTCGAGACAGTATGCCCATGACGCGGACCATGCCTGAGAGCGTCGGGGAGGAGGCGCCCCGGGAACGGCCTTCGGCAGAGGGCACGCACGAGTTGCTCAAGGCGTTGGAGGAGCGGATCTCACGCTCGAAGGCCCAGGGCATGCTCAGCGAAGCGCTGTCGCGTGCAGGCATCGAGCACGTTCCGAGGCGTTCGGACGAGGCCCTCTCGTTTCTGCACGGGCCCCTTTCGCAGGTGCTCTGCGAACGCGTGGGGCCCGCCATCGCCGAGCACTGGGTCACGGCGCTCGAAGAAACGCTCAGCGCATCGGGTGTTCAGGTGGAGGCGCCCGTCGAAACCAGGATCGATCCGTGGCTGGGCCGGGTCATCGGCAGCGGGGTGCGCCTGTTGCAGCGCGTTGCGGATGGGCAACGCGGCGTGCTCTACCGTGCCGAGAGGTCCCCCGATGGCGCGCGCGTAGCGGTCAAGCTCGTCGGCCCGTCGCACTTTCAGTCCCCCGACCGCTTCGCGGAGCGCCTCATCCACGAGTGTCAGGTGGCTTCGCGCATGCGCCACGACAACACGCTCAGGGTGCTCGAGCACGGCGCTGCGGACGATCTCATGTACGTCGTGACCGAGTGGCTGAGCGGCATCGACCTCGAGCGCATGGTGCGATCGCACGGTCCGCTCAATGCGCGTCAGGCTATGTATTTGGCACACCAAGTATGTTGCTCGCTCTCGGCCGCGCACACAGACGGCATCGTGCACGCAGACCTTTCTCCGTCGGGGATCTTCGTCGCGCGCAAGGGCTCGGGCCAGAGCGTGGTCAAGGTAATGGACTACGGGCGGCGCCGCATGGAGAGCTACAACGACGAGGGGTACAGCCAGGTGGGCTTGCCGAAGGGCTGGGCGCGCTATCTCTCGCCCGAGCAGATCCGTGGCGACGAGGTCGACGCGCGCACCGACATCTATGCGATCGGGGCGGTGTTGTACGAAGCTTTGTGCGGCGAGCGACCGTTTCAGGACTCGACGGGCATCGGCCTTCTGATTCAGCAGGCGGAAGACAAGGCCCCCCCGCTCGGCTCGCGCATCGCGGCACGTGACATCCCGGCGCCCATCGAAGCGCTCGTGATGCGTTGCCTCGATCGCGATCCGGATGCGAGATTCCAGAGTGCTTCCGAGCTCGTGGCGCTCACCGCTGAGCTCGCTCGCTGAGAGGGCTCGGTCAGGGCACGAGGATGCGCGCCGTCTGCCGACGCCTGAGCTGAGGCTGCTCGACCAAGCGCGCCCGCTCGAGCGCGGCGAAATCGGGCGCGTCGTGGTGGGGCACGTCGCTGTCTGCGTGAAGCATCAGCGCGGAACAGCCGAAGCTCACGAACGCGTGGCCAGCGACTGCCCACCAGCCGTTGAGCACGCCTCCGTTCACGCGCGTGCGGCCGAGGCGCAGGATGTCCTGCAGCCACAGGTGCGCTCCATCCCACACGAGCTCGAAGTGCAGCGGAGCGACGCCCGCGCCTTCGAAGCGTAGCCCTGCGTCTTCGCCGCTGCCGATCGTGATCCGCATGGCCGAGCCCTGCGCGAAGGACAGCTCCAGGGGCACACGCCCGCGCAGGACGCGCATGCACGCGCGCGGCGCTCGCACGGGCTTCGGCTGACTCATCGACATGGCGGCTCCAGGATCACGTGCGCCTGGTCATACGTACGCCACACAGCCGTGTTTCCCGCCTTGGGAACGCCAAACAGGGGCACCGAATCCCTCACACTGAACGGAAGGTCAGAAATTGGACATGCGTTCAGGCGTTGGCGATGCTTTGCGGCATGAACATCGAACGCCGCCTCGATCCCCTCGCCCTGCGCGTGCTGCGCGCTCTGTTCGACCTCGCGCAGCACGACCGTCCCGCCCACGCCGGTGCCATCGCCGAGGTCCTCGGCATGGGGCGCAGCTTGGCCGCTGCCGCGCTTCTGCGCCTGGATGCGGCCGGATACGTCCGCGCCGAAGAGGCGCGTCTCACCATGGCCGGGCTCGTGCTCGCCTCGCGCCTGTGTCCCGTCGCGCTGAGGGCGCCGAGCCTGCGCCCAAGCGAAACGCGCTCAGGGCAGGCTGCCGTGCGCGGCATGCACAAGGCCCGGCGCGCGCGAGCCCCGCTGACGCTGCCTTCGGGCTTTCGGCGCGCGACTTTCGCTTGACGTGGTGTAGCGTGACGCAGCGTGTGGGAGCCCGGACAACGCATCGGTGACTACGAGCTCGTGGCAAACCTGCGCTCGGGCGGCATGGCCACGCTGTTTCTCGGCCGGCGCTTGGGTGCAGCGGGCTTTGCGCGCGACGTGGCGATCAAGATCGTGCACCCCCAGCTCGCGGTCGACGAGCAGTTTCGCAGCATGTTCCTCGACGAGGCGATGCTGTCGTCGCGCGTCGAGCATCCGAACGTGGTGCATGTCGAAGAGCTCGGCGAGCACCAGGGCTCGCACTTTCTCGTCATGGAGTACGTGCACGGCTGCTCGCTGTCGCAGCTTCAGCGTGCCCTGCTCGCGCGCGGTCGGAGGCTATCGCCAGCGTTCGCCGTGCGCATCGCCATGCATGTGGCCGAGGGCCTGCATGCGGCCCACGAGACGCGCGACGAGCACGGCAGGCTGCTCGAGGTCGTGCATCGCGACGTCAGCCCCGAGAACATCTTGCTCGCCTACGCGGGCCACGTGAAGTTGATCGACTTCGGCATCGCCAAGGCCTACGGCCGTCGTCATCGCACCCAGGAGGGGCTGCTCAAGGGCAAGTTCCGCTACATGGCGCCGGAGCAGGCCTACGGAAAAGCCATTGACCGGCGCACCGATCTCTATCAGCTCGGCATCGTGCTGTGGGAGCTCCTCACGCTGCGCCGGCTGTTCGATGCCGAGACCGACGTGGAGCTGCTGCAGCAGGTGCGCGCTCCGAAAGTCGTCGCTCCGGGCACGTTGGTGAAGGGCATCCCGCCGGCGCTCGACGCGACGCTCATGTCCGCGCTCGATCCCGATCCGACGCGACGCCCGCCGGACGCGCAGACCTTTGCACGCATGCTGGGCAAGGCCCTGCCTGCGGCGCGGGAGGTGGACGGCGGCGCGCTGTCGAGCCTCGTGGTGGCGATGATGCAGGAGCAGCGTGCGCGCGAGAAGCGCACCTTGCCTCCCCACGTCTACGAGCGCCTCGAGCGTCAGATCTCGACGGCGCAGATGGGCTCGAACGCAGAAAAGCCCGAGCGCGCCGCGGCCAAGTACACGCTCGAACACACCTCTCCCTACGGCAGTGACGTGGGGGCTCCGGGATCGCCCGCGCAGCCCGCGCGCGGCGCACGCAGCACCGCACAAGGCTACGGCACGTCGCCTTCTCACGCCTCGCGCGCGGCCCCTGCGCATGCCGCCGGCGCGGCAGCCCAGAGCCCCCGGCGCCGCCGCCTCGTGCGCATCGCGAGCGAGATCAAGACCACGATCACGCGCATCGCCGAGGGTGAGGTCTCCGCGCGGCGCATGTTCTGGCTCAGCGTCGCGGGCGCCATCGGGCTGGGCGGCGCGCTGGCCCTGCTGACATTCGCCTTGCGTGCACCGCGCTCGTCACCGCCCCCGCCGGCGCCGGTCGCGGCGCGCACGGAGGCTGCGCA
>CAYNOM010000683.1:0-3931 GCA_964398415.1 uncultured Polyangiales bacterium
TCCTTCGTGGTGCATCTCGAGAGCCAGCGCTCGAGAGCCCTTTCGCCCTTTCGGCGCCTATTGCTCCGCCAACTGCCCTCGGCTCGCGCTTGGGGCATCTGGACCACCCGTGAATCGCGAGAATGGCTGTCGCAGCGCTCCCCGGAGCAGCGTGCGGACATCGAGACGCTAGCTGCCGAGGTCGAGCGCGCATGCTACGCGGCTGAGCCACCGTCGGAGGAGGACGTTCGCTCCATCGAACGCGCCGCCGCCGCGCTCTCCGAGGTCGCGCCGAGCGATGCGGCGTCGGATCCCCAGGGGCACTGATCCCTCTGGTGCGTTGACTCCGCGGACTAAGCGTTCTTATATGCGGTCTCGCCGGGCGGTGCCGGAACCGCCCGAGAGGATCCATGAGCTCCACTGTCATCATCATTCTCGCCGTGATCGCCGTGGTCGTGGTGATCGTGCTCGTCGCCCGCGGCAAAAAGCCCGCGCTGCCGAGCGAAGTCAGCGAGCCCAAGCCCACGCCCGCCAAGCTGCCCGCCAAGGCCGAGCCGGGCGCAGCGAAGGCCAAGGAGGCCGCTCCCGCGGTCACGGCCGAGACCGAGGCCGAAGGCGTCGATGTGGTCATCGAGCCTGTCACCGCGGACGAAAAGGCGCCTCCGCCCGTCCCGGGCAAGCGCACACGGCCAAACAAAGAAGACGTCGCCACGCTCAAGAAGGGCCTGGCCGGCACACGCAGTGGCTTCATCTCGCGCCTCGCGGGGCTGTTCAGCGGCAAGAAGGAGATCGACCCTGGCCTGCTCGATGAGATCGAAGAGGTGCTCATCACCGCCGATGTCGGTGTGAAGACGAGCCAGCGCGTCCTCGAGCGGCTCCGCGATCGCATGTCGAAGCGTGAGCTCACCGATCCCGATCGCGTGTGGGCTGCGATACGCGAGGAGGCGGAGGCGATCCTCACTCAGGTCGATCGACCGGTGCGCAGCGGCGAAGCCCCGCACGTGATCGCCGTCATCGGCGTGAACGGTGTGGGTAAGACGACCACCATCGGCAAGCTCGCGAGCCGCTACGCCGCCGACGGCAAGAAGGTCGTGCTGGCAGCGGGCGATACCTTCCGCGCAGCCGCGGTGTTGCAGCTCGAGGTCTGGGGACGGCGCGTGAGCTGCCCTGTCGTGAAGGGCAAGGAGAACGCCGATCCGGGCTCGGTCGTGTTCGACGCCATCAAGCGCGCGCAAGCCGACAGTGCCGACGTGCTGATCATCGACACAGCGGGACGTCTGCACACCAAGGCGCCCCTGATGGACGAGCTCAAGAAGGTGGGGCGCACGATCGAAAAGGCGCTTTCGCGCCCGGCCGATGAGATCTTGCTCGTGCTGGACGCGACCAACGGCCAGAATGCATTGCAGCAAGCGCAGCTATTTCGCGAAGCCATGGACGTTAATGGGATCGTGCTCACCAAGCTCGATGGCACCGCCAAGGGCGGTGTGGTGCTGGGGATCGTCGATGAGCAGAAGTTACCAATTCGCTTCATCGGAATCGGTGAACGTGTGGAAGATCTCCGCTCGTTCGATGCGGCGAGCTTCGTGGAGGCTCTCTTCGAGAAGCCAGAGAATGAGTCTTCCGCGGCCTAGGCGTTGATTGTGTTGGATTCACCATGATATAGTCGCCGGCGCTTTGCGTAGAACGACCGATTCCCCTGCGATTTCAAATGTTTGCGTCGCCTTCACCCCAGGGCTGAAAGATGCATCCTGGATGCAGTGAGTTGCCGCTTGAAAGGTCACCCCGTGCGGAGTTCGGAAGAGGTATGCATGATTAAGTCTCAAATCGTGGCGTGGCTAGCGCTGGCTCTCACAGCCCAGCTAGGCGCAGTGGCCCATGCCCAAGACATGAGCTTCGACCTCGAGGAAACGGAATCCGCCCAAGCCGAGGGCGAAGCCGGGGCCGAAGCAGAGGCGGGCGCCGAGGGTTCTGCAAGTGCCGAGGGAGATCTGATCGGCTCCCTCGCCGAAACCGAGGACGACACCGCCTCCGCCGAGGAGAAGCCAGCCAACGTCAAAGAGGTGAACGAGGAGATCTACGCGGTTCAGCAGATCTACGCGCTTCGTAAGAATCGTGTCGAGCTCCTGCCGAGCTTCGGCTTCACGCTCAACGACCCCTTCGTGAGCCACCCGAGCTTCGGCGCGGGCATCAACTACTGGGTCACCAACGTTCTAGCGATCGGTGCCAATCTCAACTGGTACCAGGGCCTCGAGAGCGAGTCGGACCTGAACTTCCACGTCCGGCGCTCGACGCGCCTCGCGATTCGCCCCACCGAGTATCAGATGGGTGCATCGTTGAACTTCACGTACGTGCCCCTCTACGGAAAGTTTGCGATGTTCAATCGCTACATCTTCCAGTGGGACGCCTACGTGGTCGGCGGCGTCGGCATGATGCGCACGCGTCCGGTGCCTGTGGTCGACCCCGAGTTCCGCAGCTTCGACTACACACTCAAGTTGTCGATGGTGAACCCGGGCATCGGCTTCCGCGTCTTCGTGAGTAAGTGGCTCACGGTGTTCGCAGAGATGCGCGACTACATCTACCTCGAGAAGCTCGAGAATCTGCAGGTCGCCCTCGGTGACGCGCGCGAGAAAAAATCGGGATGGCTCGAAGATTCGCCGACGATCGTCAACAACGTGCTGGTCTCGGTCGGCATGACGATCTTCTTCCCGTTCTCCTTCGAGTACAAGCTGCCGAAGTAGCCTCTGAAAGCGCAAACGATGCCCACCTTCACATCTCAATCGAGGAAGTCCATGAACACCGCATCGCGCTGGATGATCGTGCTGGGGCTCGCGGCAGCTGCCCTGGGCCTCTGCACGGAGGCTCCCAAAGCCCATGCGCAGGACGTCGAGATCACCGGCCCTCTCGCGGGCGCACCTGCCGTGAGGCGCATGCGCATTTACCGCGACGGGCGCTTCCAGATTCAGCCGACCGTCGGCTTCACGCTGCAGGACGAGTTTGCTCGCACGATGTTCGCGGGCGCTCAGATCGGCTACCACTTCACGGACTGGCTCGGCATCAATGCCTTCGCGAGCTACGGCGTCGTGAGCCTCGAGACCGGTCTCACCGACCAGGTGGCTTCCCGCGGTCAAACCACCGAGCGTAACCGCGTCAGCCTGCCGAGCGCGTCGGGGTTCCCCGATCAGATCGGCCGTCTGAACTTCATGGGTGGCGCGCAGGTCACGTTCATCCCGCTGCGCGGCAAGCTCGCGCTGTTTCAGGCCCTGTTCGTCGACACCGACTTCTACATCTTCGGTGGTGCCGCAGCGACTCAGGTGGAGGAGCGCGCCAACGTCGTGGGCAACGCCGCGAACGCGTGTGCCCCCATCGAGGAGGGCTTCACCGGCGACGCGAGCGGCCTGCGCAGCGCGTGCATCGCGACCCAGAAGGAAACGGCCACGCGCATCGCGCTGGCGCCGACCTTCGGCGTGGGTATCTCGCTCTACCTGACCGACTACATGGGCCTTACGCTCGAGTATCGCGCGTTCCCCTTCAAGTGGAACACCTCCGGCACGGATGAGGGCGGCCTCAACCGCAACCGCAACAAGGACGCGAACGGCGATTTCCCCGACGGGCTCATCAACGACTCCGACCGCATCTTCCACTTCAACCAGATGTTCAACCTCGGCCTCGCGTTCTACCTGCCTTTTCAGGGCGACGTGACCGAATGAGCCCGCGCGCGCTGCTCAAGCGCAGCGAAACGACGTGACGCGAGGCCCGGAGGCACAAGCCACCGGGCCTCTTTCGCATTCATGTTCGCCTCCAGAATCGATGCAGAGGCGAGCGCGCCCGCGAGCCGCCTCTCCGCCAAGCGAAATCGGGTTCGCGTCCAGAATCGATGCAGAGGCGAGCGCGACCGCAGGGCCCGACCGAGGCGCACTTCCTGTGCGTCGCAGGGAGGGCCCGAGGACGCAAG
>CAYNOM010000684.1:0-3922 GCA_964398415.1 uncultured Polyangiales bacterium
GGCAGCGTGGGCATGCGCTACGAAGACATCGCCCAGGACGGGGCGCTCAAGGTGGGCGGCATGCCCCACGCAATCGGGATGATCTGCTTTCGCGACCTGTGGCAAGACACCCCGATCAACCTCGAGACGCGAGCGGCCGGCGTGCTGCCGATCCTCAGTCGACTGATCGCAGAGAGCACAGGCGGGCCCTTGTCGGTGCGCAACGCCGTGGAGGTGGAGGGCCAATACCATCTCGGCCACACCGTCGACGCTTCCGGCACGGTCGATCGGATCCTGCTCTCGATGCAGGCCGATCTGTACGGCCCCGCTGCCCGCACCCACGATCCGCAGCCCCCCAACGCGGGACAGCGGGTGCACGTGGGGCGGGTGTTTGCCGAGCACGTGTTCACGCGGCCCTTCGCCGACCCGGCGCAGCGCAAGGTGGTCGCGCTCTCGGTGGCAGGACAGTCGATCGTGCCCGCGGATCGCGTGGCCGTTCGACCTGCGCCACAGACCCTCGCGCTTCCGCCGGGCGCGCGCTGGATCGAGCCCGATTTCGCGCGCGACGCGGCACAGCTCACGTTCGGACTGTCGCACACCGACAGCAACCAACACGTGAACTCCCTCGTCTATCCGCAGCTCTTCGAGGATGCTGCGCTGCGCAGGCTCTTCGACCTCGGAAAGAGCACACGCGCGCTGCTCGTCGACCACATCGACATCGCGTTTCGAAAGCCGTGCTTCTCTGGGCAGCGCATGCACCTCTGGGTACGTTGCTTCGAGCACGAGGGGACGCTCGGCTGCGTGGGCTATCTCGGCGACGACGAGACCACGGCCGAGCGCGCGCACTGCTATTGCGCCCTGTCGTTTCGCGAGGGTGAGCTCTCTCCCTAGTCTTGACGGTCCCTCAACGGGGTGTCCGCCGGCGGGCAATTGACGCGCTGCCCGTTCGTGCCCATGGTGGCCCCATGACGAAGCTCCTACGTTCGCTCGCCGTGCTTCTTCCGGCGCTGTGGGTCTCGATGTCGCTTTCGGGTGGCTGTGGCTACAACGACGTCATCGATGCCGATGAGGACGTGAAGGCGGCCTGGTCCGAGGTGCAAAACCAGTACAAGCGCCGCGCGGATCTGATCCCCAACCTCGTGAAGGTGGTCAAGGGCGCCGCCGATTTCGAGGCCGAGACGCTGCAGAAGGTGGTCGAAGCTCGCGCGAGCGTCGGACAGATGAAAGTCGATGCGTCGACGGTCGACGACCCCGCAAAGCTCCGGGCGTTCGAGGCCGCCCAGGGCCAGCTCGGATCGGCGCTCTCGCGCCTGCTGGTCGTGGCCGAGCGCTACCCGGACTTGAAGGCCAACGCCTCGTTTCGCGACCTGCAGGCGCAGATCGAGGGCACCGAGAACCGCATCACCGTCGCGCGCCGCCGCTACATCGAGAGCGTGGCGCAGTACAACAAGATCGTGCTGCGGTTTCCAAGCAGCATCGGCGCGGGCATGCGTGGCAAGAAAGAACGTCCCACGTTTAGCGTCGACGAGCCCAACCTCGACAAGCCGCCGGAGGTAGAGCTCTGATTGCGTGGCCGCGCGCGCGTTGGTTCGCGCTGTGGATCGGTTGGGCCAGCATCGCGCTCGTGTCAGCGAGCGTGGGTGCCTTGGACGTGCCGGCTCCGCGCGGCCCCGTCACCGATCTCGCTGGGCTGTTGTCGCCTGGTGATGCCGCTGCGATTGGCGAGCAGATCACGCAATATCGCGAGCGGACGGGACACCAGTTCGCGGTGCTGATTCTGCGGAGCCTGGAGGGCGAATCACTCGAAGACTTCTCCATTCGGCTGGTTGAGAGCAAGGCCTGGGCGCTCGGTGACGAGGAGGCGGACAACGGTCTCTTGATGCTGGTCGTGGTCGCCGATCGCAAGATGCGAATCGAGGTCGGCTATGGGCTCGAGGGCGCGATCCCTGATGCGCTCGCCAAGCGGGTGATCGACGAGCTCATGAAGCCCGCGTTTCGCGAGCAGCGCTTCGCGCAGGGGATTCAGCAGGCGCTGGGCACGTTGATGCAGGCGGGGGCGGGAGAAGTCGTTGACGTCACGTGGCGGAGACCCACGCAGACTCCTAGGAACAGCGTGCCTGGCTACGTCATCACGTTTGTTCTTCTCTTTCTCACTTTCGTGGTTCCTGTCCTGTTTCGACGCGGCAGGCGCCGTGGCAGCGGGTTCTTCTTCGGGGGAGGGGGCTTTGGCGGAGGCGGATTCGGAGGCGGTGGTGGCTCCGGCGGAGGCTTTGGCGGTGGTGGTGGCGGTTTTGGAGGCGGCGGCGCCTCGGGAGATTGGTGATGGCACTCCTTTCCGAGGCCGACAGACGACGCGTCGAGGAGAAGATCGCCGACGTCGAGAAGCGCACCGCGGGTGAGCTCGTGGTGTCGGTGGTCGGGCGCAGCGACGACTACGTCGGCCCGCGCGTGGCCTACGCCGCACTCTTGGCGCTGCTCTCGGCGGCCATCGGGCACCTGATCTGGATCGACCTCGAGGCCACCTGGTTTCTCGGGGCGCAGCTGCCGGTGGCGGTGCTCGCTTTCGTCGTGCTCGGCAGCCCCGGCCTGCTGCGCCTCATCGTGCCGCGCGAGGAGCGTTGCGTGCGGGTGGAGCAGCGCGCTGAGCGCGCCTTCCTCGAACGAGCGGTGTTCGACACGCGCGATCGCAGCGGGGTGCTGATCTTGCTCGGTGAGCTCGAGCGCCACGCCGTGATTCTTGGTGACAAGGGGATTCACGAGCGCGTCACGCACGCCGGCTGGCAGCGCCACGTGGCGCACCTCACCCAGCGCATTCGCGAAGGGCGAGCTGCCGACGGCCTTTGTGAGGTGCTCGATGAGCTGGGCGAGCTTTTCGCTCGTGATTTTCCGCCGCGTCCCGACGATGTCGACGAGCTCGCGAACCACGTCGTGATCGAGGAACGCTAGCGCAACTTCGTCTTCGCCTTGCCCAGCGCGAGGACGTGCTTGAAGTGCTCCTTGTCGACGGGTTGCACCGATAGGCGCATGCCACGCCGGATCACGAGCATGCCTTCGCACGCTGGATCGGCCTTCATTTGATCGAGCGTCACCTGGACGGGCAGTTTCTCGACGAACTCCACGTCGACCCGATCCCAACGCGGTGCGTCCTTCGGGGACTTCGCATCGTAGTAGTCGCTCTTCGGATCGAACTGGGTCTGGTCGGGGTAGGCCTCGCGACACACTCGTGCGATTCCCACCACCCCGGGAGGCTTCGCGTTCGAGTGGTAGAACAGACACAGGTCTGAGATGCGCATGTCGCGCATGTGATTGCGCGCTTGGTAGTTGCGCACGCCCTCCCAGGGGCTCGTGCCGTGCTTTTCGAGATCGTCGATGCCGTATACATCGGGCTCCGACTTCATCAGCCAGTAGTGGATGGGGCGCTTGCTCACGCGGGCCTCGTCGTCGCGCTGTGTCTGCTCTGGGCGGCCTCTTCCCCGGCCGACGCGCAAGAGCACGCGCGCCCATCGTTCGTGTCGCGCAACGTGCCTCGCGCAGCCTACGGCACGGCGGTGTTCGGTTTCGTGAGCGCGGGTCTCATGCTGGGGGGCAGCATCGCCATCGCCGTCGACGACGGCCCCCGCGAGGGCCAGCTCTTGAGCCGTGGGCTTTTGCTCGGCTACACGGCGCTCTCGGTGCCGGCGGTGGCGGTGGGCGGCCTCGTGATCCGAAGGCGCGCCGAGGTCGAGGGGCTGCCGTCCGTGCGCGTGTGGGGCTGGGTGTCGTACGTCAGCGCGCTGCTCAACGGCGTGCTGCAGGTGGTGGTGGTCGAGCGGGAGCGCCCCGTGGGGGTGGGCCTCACGATGGCCGCGGGCGGCCTCGCTGCCCTAGGTGCGAGCACGTTCGCCTTCGATGCGCTGCTCAGTGCGCGACGCGCCCACGCACGCAGGCTCTACGGGCTCGAGCT
>CAYNOM010000685.1:0-3920 GCA_964398415.1 uncultured Polyangiales bacterium
CTTGTGCAGCACTCGAAGTAGCGCCCCGCACCGCGGATGCTCACGCGCTCTGCACACGGCTCGCAGAGGCTGTCGCTCGGCACAGCACCTCGGCCAGCTGCTCACGACCGAAGGGCTTCTGAAGAAACCGCTGCGCGCCCAACGAATCCGCCGTGTCGCATACGTCGCGCTCGCTGAACCCACTCATCAGAACCACCGGCAGCGTCGCGGCACGCGCCCGCAAGAGGGCGAGCGTCTCGAGGCCAGAGAGCCCAGGCATGGTGACATCGAGCAGCACCACGTCGAACGCCGAGGGCTCGGCATCAAACGCGGCGAGCGCCCGTTCGCCGGACGCCACCGCGCGCACCTCGCACCCCTCCGCCTCGAGCATCAGCGACGCCGCCTCCCGCACGTGGGGCTCGTCGTCCACGAGCAGCACCCGTAGGGGCGCACGACGTGCCGCCGCGGCCCGGGGGCGCACACGCTCTGAAGCGCGGAGCGTGGCCTCGGGCAAATAGAGCGTGAAGGAAGACCCGAGATCGGGCGTGCTCCTGACGATGAGGCCGGCACCGTGGGCGCGCAGAATGCCGAGCGTGGCGGCGAGGCCAAGGCCACGTCCTGCAACCTTCGTCGTGAAGAAGGGCTCGAAGATGCGCGACAAGGTGCTCGGCGCCATGCCGCTTCCGTTGTCGCGCACCTCGATCGCGATGAAGGGGCCGTCGAGCTTCTCGGGCACCACGACCGCGCCCTCGAAGTCGACGTGGTGTGACGGGATGCGACGCACGTCGACCTGAACGCGGCCATCTACCGTCGGCAGCGCTTCAAGTGCATTGAGCACCAAGTTCATCACCACTTGCTGCAGCTGGGTGCGATCGGCGCGCGCCGCAAGCGGGGCGCGCTCGAGACGCACGTCGAACGTGACGCGCTTGGCTGCCGAGGCGCGCACGAGGTCCGTCGTCTGCGCCACGAGCTCTACCACATCCACCGGCTCCTGCGACACCGGGTGCCGGCCCGCGTGGCTCAACATCAGCGCGCAGAGACCCGCGGCGCGCTCGGAGCACAGCACGATGCGCGAGAGCAGCGCCTGGGACGGGTGCTCGGAGGAGAGCTGCCCCTGCACGACCTGCGTCATGCCCAGAATGGCCGTGAGCAAATTGTTGAAGTCGTGGGCCACCCCGCCCGCCAAGAGGCCCAGGCTCTCGAGGCGCTGGGCCTCCTCGAGCCGCGGCGTGAGTCGCGCATCGTCCACGCGTGCCTCCGCAGACGCTTCTTCACCCGCGGACAGACCGGCCATGGGGGCTTCGCCGTCAACGGATCGGGACGTAACCATGGCGTTAGTGTGCGGGATCCGTAGCGCCGCTGTCGATGTAGATACGTGCAAACGCCCAGGTTGTACTACGCTCACGACAAGCCCATGGACAGCCGGCGACCCATCCGCATGCAGGTGCACGGGGGAGAGGATGGCCGCATCGACGGCATCCTGGCCCTCATCGAAGAATCCTCCCGTACGGCGCCGCTGCCCGAAGTGCTGCAGCGCATGTGCGAGCAGGTGGCGGCGATAGCCCAGGCCGAGGTCGTCAGCGTCTACGTGCGCGAAGAAGAAGACGGCCACCCGCTGCTGGTGCTGCGCGCCAACGTGGGCTTTGCACGCGAGATGCTCGGCAACGTCAAGCTCGAGCTCGGCGAAGGCATCACGGGCTTCGCGGCCGAATGCCTGAGGCCGGTCTCGGCCGATGTGGCGCAGCGCGACGAACACTACAAGCACATCCCCGATCTCGGCGAAGAGCGCTTTCCCTCGTTTCTCTCGATCCCGCTCGTCATGGGCGGCAGCGCCATGGGCGTGCTCAACCTGCAGCGTCGCGATGCGGGCGACTTCAGCCCGGCCGAGGTGGCCCTGGCCGCAGCCCTCGCCACCCCGTTCTCGCTGGCGCTCGATCGCGCCAAGAACCGCAAGGGCGAGAGCGACCCTGGCGAGCTCGGACGCACCGCGCGCCTGTCAGGCCAGGGCATCAGCCACGGTCACGCCATCGGCAAGGCTCAAAGCGCCCTCAGCTTTCGCGCGCTCAAGGAACCCATGGGCCCTGGTGCCGAAGCCGCCGAGAGCGTGCGGGGCGCCGTCAAGCGCGTCAACGACCAGATCCACCGCACCCTGTCGCGCCTCGACCCCGCGCTCAGCCCCGAAGATCGCCGCGCCATCGCGGCGCTGCAGGTCACGCTGCAAGACCAACGCTTGCTGTCGCTGATCGAGGAGACCTGCGCCCAGCTCGGCATCGTGGCTGGCCTGCGCAAGGTGGCGCGAGACTACGTCGCGGTCCCCTACATGGTGGGCGGCGAGCGGCCCATCGATCCTTGGATGAGCGCACGTGCCGGCGAGATCGAAGACCTATGTCTGTGGGTCGCGGGTGAAGCTTGCGATGACCCCGGTCCGGGACCCGGCATGGTGGCCGTGATCGCCGAGCGCCTCGGCGCTTTCGCGGTCCTTTGGGCTAGCGCGCGCGGTGTGTCGGCGATCGTCGTCGGAGGCAGCGTGGACGCCCAGACCCTCGCGGGTGGGCTGTCGCGTGCGGCCAAGCTGCCCGTGGTGGCCGAGGTCGCGGGCCTCTTCGCCTGGGTGCGCTCCGGCGATACGCTGCTCGTGGACGCCGATCAGTCCCTGGTGCGGGTCAACCCTTCGGCCTCCGTGCTCGCCCAGTATCGCCACCAGCGCGGCGCGTGACACGACTGCTCCCAAATCCGCACGGCGCCTCACAAAAATCGAACGCAGACGCGCAGAGCGTGACACGCTCTCGGCTCACGCAGCGACGCAAGCTGCATAAGGGGAGGAAAGCCATGGCCCAGCTGCCCAGCACTCACACCGACATTCTGCACAAAAAAGCCTTCGCCCACTTCGCCACGCTCATGTCCGACGGCTCGCCGCAGGTGACGCCGGTGTGGGTGGACGAAAAAGACGGCATGATCCTCGTCAACAGCGCCGTCGGCCGTCTCAAGGACAAAAACGTCCGGGCCAACGCCAACGTCGCTTTGTCGATCACCGATCCCGACAATCCTTACCGCATGCTGTCGGTACGCGGTCGCGTCGTGGAGATCACGAACGAAGGCGCAGAAGCGCACATCGACGCGATGGCCAAGAAGTACATGGGCGTCGACACCTATCCTTACCGTGCGCCAGACGAGAAGCGCGTGATCTACAAGATCAAGCCCGAGAAGGTCTCGAGCTTCGGGTAGGGCGCACGACGGGTCGCTGCGCGCCGCACAACGCGCACACCCTGCCTACGCAGACCTAGCGCGGCCCACACCCCGTACGGGTTTCTTCGCCTCGTTCATGACTGCTACGATCGGTCATCGAGTCGCATGACCCAAAGCGAGTGCAGCACAGCCCATGGTCGGCGCACGCCGTCAGGCTAGCGCTCGCCTGGATCGACCGCTGGATCCCGCGCGAGAGGTTGGACGATCCCGCAACGAGCACGCGCGCGCGTGTGCTCGTTGGCACCTCCATGGTGGTGGTCGTCGTGTCCATCGTCGTCCAGGGCATCCGTCTGACGAAGGAGGACCAGCACTGGGTCGCGCTCAGCAGCTGGGCGCTGTGCACGTTCATGTTCGTTCTCGTTCCGCTGCTCATCCGCGCCTTTGGCAATCTGGCGATCGCGGCGGCAAACTTCTCGACGGGCGCGCTCGTCGGAGCCATCGGCGTGGCGATCGCCGAAGGGGGCCTGGCCAGCCCCAATGCGACGGTGATGATCGTCGTGCCCGCGGCCGCCACGCTCCTCGGAGGCTGGAGGAGCGGTGCCGTGGTCGCGCTGCTCGTCACGCTGCTCTCGGCCGCGCTGTACTGGGCCCACGGTGCCACAGGCGTCGGCGAGGCTGCCTCCGTCTCACCCGAGACCGTGCTCTTGATGCGCGCGGTGTTGTCCGCTTCGCTCGCGCTTTTGCTGTACTTCGTG
>CAYNOM010000686.1:0-3906 GCA_964398415.1 uncultured Polyangiales bacterium
CGATCCGGCGAGCGAAGAGGCCCTCGAGCTGCGCCTGTCGGCCGTGGGGCTCGACCCGAGCGATCCGCGCCTG
Organism: uncultured Polyangiales bacterium; assembly: GCA_964398415.1. Taxonomy (GTDB): domain Bacteria; phylum Myxococcota_A; class Polyangia; order Polyangiales; family DASUME01; genus DASUME01. The sequence continues at coordinate 74 of CAYNOM010000686.1, forward strand.
CACGATGCAGCGCAAGAAGCGGCGCTCGCGCGCGGTGCCATGCCTCGCTACGCGGCGCTGCTCGAGACGGTGCGCGAGCGCTCGCGAAGGCCGAGCGATGCCTTCGTGCGCTGTGAGGTCGGTCTGCGCTTGTCGGAGATCCATCGCGCGAGCGGTGATCTCGAAGCTGCTGCGGCGCGGCTCGACGAGGCGCGCGACACGGGAGTGCGCGAGAGCGACGTTCTGCGCGCCGCATTGCGCCTCGCCTGTGAACGTGGCGACCACGACGCTCAAGCGGCACTGCTCTCGGAGCTCGGGACACTCGGCGAGGCGGAGATGGAGAGCGAAGGACGCGTCGACGTGCTCTATCGTCTGGCGGAGATTCAGCTCTTCAGCGAGGAGACGCGCGCCGAGGGCGTAGCACGCATGCGCGACGCCCTCGACGAAGCGAAGCGCCCGGTGCGCGCGGCGCGCGTCGTGCTCCGCGCCCTCGAGCAGGCCCAAGACGACGCGGCGCTGACCGAGCTGCTGGGTGAGATCTTGCGACTCGCCGACGCGGATCAGTTCGCCGAGCTCACGCGGCTGTGCGTGGAGCGAAACAACGAGGTCGTGCTCAGGGTGCTGTGCGAGACTGGCGCGGACGCAGACCCGCGTAGCGTCGCGCTGCGGGCGTCGTTGCTGGTCGCGCGAGCGCGTTTGCTCGAGGCCGAGCCCGAGCGGGCGATCCCGTTGCTCAGCGAGGCGCTCTCGCTCAGCCCAGAGCACGAAGAAGCGGAGGCGATGCTGCTTCGGCAGTACGCAAACCAAGGCGAGCGTGCGTTCGCGGTGGGCTACCTGGCGCGCCGCTTCGAGCAAGTGCTCGCGGCGGGCGACTCAGCGCGCAGCGTGCGCTATGCGCTCGATCTTCACGCCTTGGATGAGGATGGGACGACCGCCTGTTATGCGCTCAGGCGCGCGCTCGAGCTGACGGACGAGGGCAGATTGGTGCGCGCCGCGCTGCTCGATCGCGTGCGTGGGGACGAAGATCCGCGGGAGCGTGCCGAGCTGCTCGAGCAAGCCCTCGAGCTCGACGAGGTGTCGGAACCCTCGGTCACCGTCCAGGAATGCGCGGCTCTGTACGAGCGCTCGGGCGATTTCGTGGCGGCGATGCGCGTGCTCGGTGAGGGACGCCGCCGCGCCCCCGAGGATGTCGTGCTGCTGGGCGAGCTGATCCGTCTGTCGCGCGGAGGAGACGAGCCGGCCTTGCTAGCCGAGCTGCTGGAGAGCGCCGCTGCGCTCGTGTCAGACGCCCATGAGCGCGTCGCTCACCTGCGCGAGGCGGCCCTCATCCGGCGCGAGCAACTCGGCGACGCGGAGTCGGCGGTGCGCCTGCTCGAGGCTGCGTCGCGCACCGTCGAGGAAGACGCCCCGCTGCACCGGGAGCTCGCCCTCGGGCTGCTCGCGTTGGGCCGCGATGAGGACGCCGTGCGCGAGCTCGGCCACGCGATCCGCCTCTGCGAAGATCCACGTGATGAGGTTGCCCTCTTGCGCACCCGCGCGAGCGTGCTTCTCGCCCGCGATGCGGTCGGCGAGGCGCTCTCCGATCTCGAGCAAGCGTACGTCCTCGACCCCGTCGCTACTGCGGACGATCTGTTGCTCGCCTGGGAGCGCTCGCGGAGTGTGGGCCAAGACGCGGCGGATGCGGACATGGAGCGCGCGGCCACCCTGCGCCTCGCGGCCCTGCAGCGAGGGCGCTCGGCGCCCGGCGACGCAGCGGAGGTGCTCGAGCTCTGGGTCGAGCGAAATCCCGACGACACCGAAGCGCTGTCCCTTCTCGGCGATCTTTATTCGGAGCTCGAGCGGCCGACGGATCTGGCGCGCGTGCTGATCGCGCTCCTCGAGTGTACGCGTGGCTCCGAACAGGAGGCCTGTGCGCGTCGCCTCGGCGAGCTCACCGAGCGCCTCGACGACGCCGCGGGTGTGCGTGCGGCGCTCCAGCGCGCGCATGCGGAGCGCCCCGCATCGGACGCGGTCGCGCAGGTGTTGTTCTCGGTGCTCAGCTCCCTGGGCGACGAGCGTGCGGTCGCGAACCTGCTCGCCGAGCGCGCCAACCTCACCCAAGATCCCGCAGAGCGCGCCGATCTCGCGCACGAGGCGGCGCAACGCTTCTTGGCTGCGGGCGACTTCGACAAGGCGAGCGCATTGCTGTCGCAGCTCGAGGTTCCATGCTTGGGCGACGTGGACACAGCGCTGGCGCTCGCCGATGCGTTGCTCATCCGGGGGCGCGGCGCAGAGGCCCGGGCGTTGTTGGAGGCGATGCTGGCGAAACGGTCTCCTGCACAGGGAGCACAACGCGCCCGTCTTCTCTCTGCGCTGGCACGCGTTGCAAGATCCGAAGGCCACATCGCCGACGCGCTCGCGAGCCTTCAGGCAGCGCGCGATGCCGACAAGGGGAACCGCGTCATCCTCGCCGAGCTGGCCGTGCTCGCGCAGGAGCTCGGGGCATGGGATGTGGCCGACCGCGCCCTGGCCAGCCTCATTTTGCTGAAAGGGGACGAGGCGATGCCGCGAGGCGAGGCCCTGTTGCGACGCGCCCAGGTGGCGCGCCAGCATACGGGCGTGAAGCGCGCTCTGCTGTGGGCCCAGAAGGCCCTCGAGGCCGCGCCCGAGAGCGCCGAGGCTGCCGCCCTGGTGGCTGAGCTCGAAGCCTGCGCTTGATCCGTGTGGAGCCCTCCCGTGCGCAGGGGTGCGTAGTCGCGGCCGCAGCTCCCGGAGAACCGCGTAGGGCCCTACGCGATCCTACCGGCGCGACTGTGGCCCCGCGCTTACTCGCCTTGCCCACACAGCGCGATGCAAGTGTAGGTGGGTGCAGGGGAAAACAACCTTGCCCCCGGCATTGGCCTTCGGCGTGCATTGAGCCTGTGCATGCGACCCGCATACGTCGATCGAGAAACCCAGGAGCCACGCCGCCCGCGACGCTCAGGCGTCATTCGTGTCGCCCCGGGGACGAGAGAGGCGCGCGATCGCGATCGCACTGGAGGCGTGGGTGCGAAGGTCTCACGACCCAACACGCCGCTGCCCAACGTGCCTTCGATCGTCGTGGATGCGTCCTATCTGGAAGCGCCCGCTCCTGGGATCGTCACGCCGAAGCCCACGACCTCGTATCGTGTGCTCAAGGCCGTCGTCGCGGTTTCCGCGTTCCTGTGCGGTGCGTTGATCGAGCCCTCGTTGGAGAATCTCACGAGCTTCAGATCATCTGCAGCTCCCGTGATGCTCCCCGCGATCGTCGTGCAAGTGCCTTCCTCTGCGACGCAGTCGTTGGTGTTCCAGGCGAGTCCGCCGAGCGTCGAGCTCCTGGACCAACAGGAGGCCGAGAGGCTCGTGCGACTCGCTCACAAGCTGCGTCGGACGGGGCGGGAGCAGCACGCGCAGCGGCTGCTCGCGGCGCTGCTGGAGGAGCGCCCAGGGCATCCACGGGCCCTCGCCGCCATGGCGCAGCTTTCGCTCGACCTCGGCGATGCGCCTGAGGCGGTGCGATGGGCACGGCGTTCCGTGCAGTCGCTGCCCGGGTCGGCAGACCACTGGCAGTTGCTCGCAGAAGCCCTCACCCGCGCGGGCCTGCACGAGGAGAGCCTACGCGCGCGCACGCGAGCCGCTGAGCTCTCGCGCGATTGAAGCACAGGCTCCGCCGTGTGGCCTACGCGGAGAGGAGCTCGTCGAGGGCCGCAATCAGGCGCTGGTTTTCTTCGGGCGTGCCCACGGTGATGCGCAGGTGGCCCGAAAGCGGCCCTTTGCCCTTGAAGGCGCGAACGCTGACCCCCTGCGCCAAGAGCGAGCTCGCCAGGGCTTCGGCATAGTCGTCGTAGCGCACGAGG
>CAYNOM010000687.1:0-3906 GCA_964398415.1 uncultured Polyangiales bacterium
GTGCCCTCGCGGTCAGTTCATGGAGATGTTCCCCGAGGATCCGAGCAACGTCTGGGCGGCGTGCGATGGTCAGGAGGACCGCAAGTGCGCGGAGCGCTGCTACGCCCGCTACTTCAGCGGTGGCGCCAACGAGCACGCTGCCGACGTCGCGTATTGGACTGACTGGGTCGGACGGCGTATGCGCCACGTCCGCGAGATGACCGAGCTGGTGGACCTCTTCGTCGCGCCATCGCGGTACCTTCACGACCGCTTCCGCGATGACTTCGGGCTCCCCGAGAGCAAACTCGTGTACCTCGACTACGGCTTCGTGCGCGAGCGCATGAGCGCACGGCGACGACCCGCGGGCGAGCCCTTCACCTTCGGATACATCGGCACGCACATCCCGGCGAAGGGCATCCACAATCTCATCCGCGCGTTCGGCATGATCACCGGAGACGCGCGCCTTCGCATCTGGGGAAGGCCGCGAGGACAAGACACGGACGCCCTGCGGGGCCTCGCCAGCTCTCTGCCTGCCGGCGTCGCGGACCGGGTCGAGTGGCTGCCCGAGTACAAGAACCAAGAGATCGTCCGCGACGTCTTCGACCGCTGCGACGCGATCGTCGTGCCGTCCGTCTGGGTCGAGAACTCGCCGCTCGTGATCCACGAGGCGCAGCAGGCTCGAGTGCCAGTGATCACCGCGAACGCCGGCGGCATGGCCGAGTACGTGCGGCACGAGGTCAACGGGCTCCTCTTCGAGCACCGCTCCGTGGACGCGCTCGCCGCGCAGATGCAGCGGCTCACCGACGACCCAGACTTGGCGGTGAGGCTCGCAGCGCGTGGGTACCTGTTCAGCTCGTCAGGAGACATCCCCGACATCGAATCGCACGTGCGCGACGTCGAGGCGCTTTACGGACGAGTGATCCGCCGCCAGGGCTCTGCGCGGGTCGAGCACCTACCTGGCCCGTGGCGGATCACCTTCGACACGAACCCCGACCGCTGCAACCTGCGCTGCATCATGTGCGAGGAGCACTCGCCCCACAGTCCGCTGCAGATCCGCCGCAAAGAGGAAGGACGGGAGCGTCGCCTGATGCCGTTTGAGATGATCGAGCGCGTCGTCGCCGAAGCTGCGCCACGTGGTCTACGGGAGATCATCCCCTCGACGATGGGTGAGCCGCTCCTCTACGAGCAGTTCGAGGGCATCCTCGACCTCTGCCGGCGCTACGGCGTGAAGCTGAACCTCACGACCAACGGCACGTTCCCTCGGCTCGGCGCGAAGGCCTGGGCCGAGCTCGTCGTGCCCGTCACGTCGGACGTGAAGATCTCCTGGAACGGCGCGACCAAAGCGACGCACGAGGGCATCATGCTGGGCAGCCGCTGGGACAAGGTGGTCGACAACGTTCGCGAGTTCATTGGTGTGCGCGACGCACACGCCGCCGCCGGTGGCCATCGTTGCAGGGTCACGTTCCAGCTCACGTTCCTCGAGGCCAACGTCGATGAGCTCGCCGCGATGGTCAGGCTCGCGATCGATCTCGGGGTCGACCGCGTTAAGGGCCACCACCTCTGGGCCCACTTCGAAGAGATCGCGGACCAGTCGATGCGACGCAGCCCCGAGTCCATCGCGCGGTGGAACCAGGCGGTGCTCGCTGCCCGCGAGGCGGCGGCCGAGCGGTGCCTCCCGAATGGGAAGCACATCCTGCTCGAGAACATCTTTCTCCTCGACGCTTCGGCGACGGAGGACCTCGCGCCCGGCGGGCCGTGTCCCTTCCTCGGACAGGAGGCGTGGGTAAGCGCGCAGGGGCGCTTCGATCCTTGCTGCGCGCCCGATGCGCAGCGTCGGACGCTGGGTGAGTTCGGCGATCTCAACGAGCAGGGCTTCATGGACATCTGGGACGGCGACAAGTACCGCGAGCTCACCGCGACGTACCGAAACCGTCGGCTTTGTATCGGCTGCAACATGCGCAGCCCAACGGGAGGTGCCTCGTGAGCTGGCGCGCGTGGACCGTCAGTCGCGACAGCACACACCACGTCGACGATCAGGGCGCGCCTGTCTACGCGGAGCGCTTCGACGAGGTCCTGAAGTTCCACGAGCCGGGCCTCGCGCCCGTGCGTCGCCGCGAGCTCGCGTGGCACATCGGGGCCGACGGCGCTCCCGCGTACGATCGACGCTTCGCGCGGACCTTCGGGTTCTACGAGGGCGTCGCTGCGGTCGTCGATGCCGATGGCTGGCACCACATCAGGGCCGATGGGCAAGACGCCTATCCCCAGCAATACGCGTGGTGCGGGAACTTCCAAGGCAGGCGGTGCCCCGTCCGTGAGTGCGACGGCTCGTACCATCACATCGACATCGATGGTCGGTCGGCCTACTCGGCGCGCTGGCGCTACGCCGGCGACTTCCGCGACGGCCTCGCGGTCGTGCAGGCCGACCACGGGCGCTCGACGCACATCGATCGGCACGGCGTACAGGTCCACGAACGCTGGTTCGACGACCTCGACGTCTTCCACAAGGGCTTCGCCAGGGCGCGTGACGACGGCGGATGGACCCACATCGACATGAAGGGGCGTGCCATCTACGCGCGCCGGTTCGCCGCCGTGGAGCCATTCTACAACGGCCACGCCAGGGTCGAGCGGTTCGACGGGGCGCTCGAGATCATCGACGAGTGCGGCGTCACGCTCGTCGAGCTTCGACCGCAGCAGGATCGCTTACGATGATCCCGAACGCTGGGCACTTCATCCTGTTCATCCGCCACGCCGAGCGCCCTCCGTTGAGCCCGGATGACCCCTTCCGCGATGTCGATCTGACACCGCGCGGCTACGCCGACGTCACCCGTCTCGCCGCCACGCTGCGCGGTCGCATCCAGTGGACCGCTGCGAGCCCGTTCCTGCGCTGCCGCGCCACGGCCCGTGGGCTCGGCTACGAGCCAGCGGATGACACCCGACTCGGACGGCACGGCCCGTGGGTCGTCGATGCCGACGCCGCAGGGCGGGAGTTCGCCTCGCGAGGCACCGAGGGCGTGGTCCGCGCCCTGGTCGCTGGAGTGCCGCTCCGAGGGATCCGTGGCGCTGAGGACGCCGTCCCGCTCCTCTTGTCGGCCGGTCTCGAGCGCGCACGGCTTGGGTCCGGCGTCTGCGTCACTCACGACGCCGTTCTGATGCCGGCCATGGCGTGGCTGTTCGGCGCAGACGCCGTTGACGAGTGGCTCCCACCGCTTGGTGGCTTCGCAGTCGAGCTCCGCGCGAACGGGCCCGTGGCGGTCTGGCGCGACCGAGAGCGACGATGCTGACCGTCGGTCTCTACGGCATTCGGGACACTAGCCACGGCGGTGGCCCAACTTACACGCACGATCATTCCCTCGCGTTGATGCGGGAGGGACGAGTGATCGATGTCGTGCCTCTCGAGCGCGTCACAAGGATCAAGCACGACAATCGCCTCGACTTACACATCTGCGCGCTGCTCGCGGATCGGGTCGGAGAGGGGCCGGTCCGCTTTGTCTCGGTCAACGGGTTCATCGGCGACGCCTTCATCTCCGCGGACGGCAACTTTCGGATCGAGCCGCAAGCACCAGTTGCGATCTCTGCTGAGCCCGTGCCCGCTCGCGTGCAGTGGCGGCCCGATGGCCGACGTCGACGCGACGCGGAGGGGTGGGCGCTCTGTCACGAGTTCGCACACGTCGCGAGCCTGCTGCTCTTCGTCGGGCGCTTCGAGCCCGAGAGCTTGCTGGTCCACGTCGATGGCGGAGCGTCCGACTCCGCGTGCTCCGCGTGGTGGTGGGACGGACGCGAGGCGCGGCTCTTGGAGGCCTCGTGGGATCTGCTCAAGGAGCCGCTCAACAACTTCAACGTCGGCCCGCTCGGCCGCCTCGCGCTGGGGCTCTCGCCGGAGGACCACCTCTCGATGCCGGGAAAGCTCATGGGCTTCGCGGGGCACGG